>JAEEHY010000066.1 GCA_016281085.1 Lachnospiraceae bacterium | reverse complement strand
CCGCTTGGTCCCAATGTTACGGCGTTTGAGAATGAGATCGCGGAGTATGTGGGAGGAGGATATGCATCGGCACTTTCGGCAGGAACGGCAGCAATACATCTTGCGCTTATCCTTGCAGGGGTGAAACGGGACGATATAGTATTTGCACAGTCACTTACATTTTCAGCTACGGTCAATCCTGCAGTGTATCTGGGAGCCAGGCCTGTATTTATTGATTCGGAAGAGAATACATGGAACATGGATCCGGCTGCACTTGAGAAGGCTTTTGACAAGTACCCGGAGTGCAGGGTCGTAATAGCAGTCAATCTGTACGGAACACCCGCCAGGCTTGATGAAATAAAGAGCATATGCGATGAGCACGGTGCTGTTCTTATAGAGGATGCCGCAGAATCCCTTGGAGCGAAGTACAAGGGGCGTCATACCGGAACATTCGGCGATTACGGGATATTTTCCTTTAACGGAAATAAGATAATAACCACTTCGGGTGGCGGAATGCTGTACTGCAAGGATGAGGAACCTGTTAAGAAGTCGAGATTCCTTGCAACACAGGCAAGGGAGCCTGAACGTCATTACGAGCATAAGGAAATCGGCTACAACTACAGGATGTCCAATGTTGTAGCGGGAATAGGACGCGGACAGCTCCTTCATCTTGATGAACATGTATCCCTTAAAAGGGACATTTATATGATGTACAGGAAGGCCTTTGCGGATATTGAAGGCGTGAGGATGAATCCTTATCTTGATATAAGTGAGCCTAATTTCTGGCTGTCCTGTATCACGCTTGACGAGTCACTTAAGGTTAAGCCGATAGATATAATGCTGGCACTTGAGAAAGAGAACATAGAGACACGTCCCATATGGAAGCCGATGCATATGCAGCCCGTATTTAAGGAATGCGATATGATAACTGTAGGAGACTGCTGCGTAAGCGAGAAGGTATTTGATACCGGAGTATGCCTCCCGTCGGACATTAAGAATACACAGGAAGATATGGATAAGATCATATCCATCATCAAAGGACTGTTTTGATATGCTGTATAAGAAGTATATAAAACGGATGCTGGATATAGTAGTGTCAGCATGTGCGATACTGATACTTTCACCGGTATATCTTGTATTGTATATACTGGTAAGGAAAAAGCTTGGCAGTCCTGTTCTGTTCCATCAGGACAGGCCCGGTAAGGACGGCAGGATATTCCATATGTATAAGTTCAGGTCCATGACCGATGAACGGGATGAGAACGGTGACCTGCTTCCGGATGAGGTCAGGCTTACACCGTTTGGAAGAAAGCTCAGGGCAACAAGCCTGGATGAGCTTCCCGAGCTGTTCTGTATTCTGAAGGGAGATATGTCGTTGGTCGGTCCCAGACCGCTGCTTGTGCAATATCTGCCTCTTTACAACGAACGTCAGAAACACAGACATGATGTTCGTCCGGGACTCACGGGATGGGCACAGGTTAACGGAAGGAATACACTTACGTGGCCGCAGAAATTCGAATATGACGTGGAATATACGGAAAAAGTAAGCTTTTTAATGGACGTAAAGATACTGTTCATGACTGTAGCAAATGTATTGAAGAAGGAAGGGATAAGTCCCGAAGGGGCTGCAACCATGGATTTCTTCAAAGGCGAGGAGTGAGGTTGTGTTGTTTCGCAGGACGACACGATCCGGAGTAAGATGTCTGATATCAATGTGCTGGTGCTGAGTGCCGGCAGAAGAGTGGAACTGATCAATTGTTTTAAGCACGCTGCAGAGGAACTTGGAGTATCCGGCAGCGTTGTTGCCGTGGATTGTTCACAGACTGCCCCGGCTCTTTATTTTGCCGATAAATACAGGCTTGTTCCGCGTATTGATTCCGGCAGATATGTGGAGGCTGTTACAGACATCTGCAAAGAAGAGAATATATCGCTTATTGTTCCTACCATAGATACGGAGCTTATACTGCTTGCGGACAATAAGAAAAGGATTGAAGATGAGACAGGAGCCAGGCTGCTGATATCCGATCCTTCCGTGATAAATGTATGCAGAAATAAGCTGAACACACAGCGTTATATGGAGGAGCACGGCTTCAAGGTTCCGCATCTGTATTCGGATGAGGAGCTTGGGAACGGTGACATACAGTTTCCGGTATTTGTGAAGCCGATAGACGGAAGCTCCAGTATTGACGCTTACAGGGCAGACAACAGGGAACAACTGGATGCGATCCTGACACTGGTTAAGGATCCGATGGTGCAGGATTATATGGATGGTAAGGAATACACGATTGATGTGTTCCTTGATTTCGGATCGAATATTATTACCATGGTCCCAAGACTCCGCATGGCAACCAGAAGCGGAGAGATAGCAAAGGGACGTATCGTAAAAGATACGGAGATCATGGAGGATGTGAGGAGGCTTATGAATGAGCTTAAGCCTGTCGGACACATCACGGTACAGTGCCGTAAAACAAACAGAGGTATCGAATATATCGAAATAAATCCTCGCTTTGGAGGCGGAGCGCCTATGTCGATAATGGCAGGCGCGGATTCATGCAGGAATCTTTATCGTCTGCTCAGGGGCGAGGTCTTAACATATAATGAAGACTATAGGGAAAATGTGACTTTCCTTAGGTTTGACAGTTGCATTATGTTAAACGAGGATATGGTACCCGAGGATGAAAAAGGCAGTAATATTTGATCTGGATGATACCCTGATATCTGAGGACGAGTACATAAGAAGCGGATTTGCGGCCGTATCAAGATTTCTTGAGGATATGTATGGCTGGGATGCGCGTCTGACTGCAAGACAGATGTATGATCTGTATCTTGAAAATCCGAAGAACGTGTTTAACCGCGTGCTCGAAGCTCATGATATAAGGTATAAGAACAATGAAATATTGGAGCTTGTTGAGGTGTACAGGGAGCATATTCCGAATGTGCATTTCTATCCTGATGTCAAGCCTGCCATGTATGCGCTTAAAGACAGAGGGATCCGGCTCGGACTTTTGTCCGACGGATATGCGGTTACCCAGCGTCAGAAGCTTACAGTGCTCGGTGTGAACGGTAAGAAGATGTTTGATAAGATCATTATTACCGATGAACTGGGACGCGAGTACTGGAAGCCGGATCCGAGACCGTTCATTATGATGAAGGAGGCTTTCATGGTTGATTGGAACGATATGATCTATGTCGGAGACAATCCCGAGAAGGACTTCTTCATAGGGCGTGATTTCAAGATCATGACCGTAAGGATAATGAGGGAGAAAGGTATTTACACGGACAGAGCCTACAGAGAAGGATACAGGGAAAACGCCAGGATAAGCTCGCTGAAGGATCTGATAAAGCTGCTGTGATTATGGATTTGATGCATATTTGTCATGCATAAACGGGAATATAAATAATAAAATGGACATTCTTTATTTAACACTTAAATATCCTGATCTTAAGGAAGCGGGGATATACCCTGACCTTATCAATGCCCTGACTGAAGCGGGACACAAGGTTACGGTAGCCTTCGCTGACAGTCCAAAGAATACTCCAAAGACTGAAATCGTTACCGAACACGGAGTCCGCATGCTCAAGGTGCCTGCGGGAGAAGTGTTCGGTGTTAACTTTATAAAGAAGGGTAT
>JAEEHY010000065.1 GCA_016281085.1 Lachnospiraceae bacterium | reverse complement strand
TTCTTAAGGAAGCAGGATATGATGAGATCCCCGGAACATATGATGAATTCATCAAGTGCTGTGACGACCTTAAGGCTAAGGGCATCATTCCTTTCGGATGTGCAGGTAAGGAAACATGGTGTGTAACCGAGTACCTTGAGTCTATCATCGAGAAGTCGATCGGTGCTGACGAGCTTAACGACGTATTCGTTAACGGCGCTACATGGAACAATCAGGGTATCGCAGATGCAGTTGATACATTCCAGGAAATGATCAGCAAGGAGTACTTCGATCCCGCAGGTATCGGTCTTACAAATGACGAAGTTAAGGCTAACTTCATGGATGGCAAGTATGCATTCTACATGAACGGTACATGGAACTGTGCAGACTTCGCAGCTAACGATGCATTCAAGGATAAGGTTAAAGTTGCTGAGTTCCCTGTTATTGACTCAAGCAAGTCAAAGCTTGGCCAGCTTATCGGTGGTCCTTCGGATACACTTGCTGTAGCTGCTTCATCACCTAACGCTGAAAAGGCTGCAGAATACGCTATGGAACTTGGTAAGTACATCTGCCATTACGGATATCTTGATGGTTGTGGACTTCCCGCATGGACACCTTACGGTGACACAAGCTCGATCAATCCTCTTACACAGGCAGTTTCCGAGATCTGTGCAAATGCTGAGACATACGTTCTCTTCGGTGATACAGCTATGACAGCCGATGATGCTTCTGTATATCTTGACTATGTTGCTCAGGTTTACGGTTCAGAGGTTGACGGTGCAGGCTTCATCGAGGGTCTTGCAAGCGATCTTAGGTAATATCCGCATAAGCATAAGCTTAAACAGTAGCAATATGACATAATATAAGCCCCTCCCGCAACTCGTTCGGGGCAGCGGGAGGGGTTTTAAACTCTCTGGAAGGTATTAAAGATGGCAGAAAACAATAAAAAGTCAAAGAATAAGAATTACAGGAAGGGCCTGGATATTTTTCTTTTTCTGCTTCCTGCAATACTGCTGTTTGTGGGTATCCTCATAGCTCCCATAGCAGTATCCGTATACAGAAGCTTTCAGAAGTGGAACGGTTTTTCGCCCGGAACCTTCATAGGATTTAAGAACTATAAAGATCTTTTCACCAGTGGTTCCATACATTTCATGCCGGCCTTAAAGAATGCGCTTATAATCGCTTTCTTCTCAGTGTTTGTCCAGCTTCCTTTTTCCCTGCTGCTTGCATTGCTGCTTGGCCGCAAATATAAGGGTGAGCGCTTCTTCCTGACGGTTTTCTTCATGCCCGTGCTGATATCAACGGTGGTTATCGGTCAGTTATGGCTTAAGATATACAATCCCGATTACGGTATCCTTAACAGGGCACTCATTGGATTGGGACTCAGTAACTGGACACATGTCTGGGTAGGTGATCCCAAGACGGCGATGGGTTCCGTAGTTGTTCCCACTATCTGGCAGTTCATAGGATATCATATGCTTCTTATGTATGCCGGGGTCAAGGGAGTGTCACCGGATCTGAGAGAAGCTGCAATGCTTGACGGTGCGACGAACTGGCAGGTTGACAGATATGTGGTAATTCCCATTATCAAGCCCATAATAAGGACCAGTGTTATCTTCGCGGTAACCGGTTCACTTAAGACATACGACCTTGTACGTATCATTACCAATGCAGGACCCACACACAAGACAGAGGTACCAAGTACTTTGCTTGAGGATATGCTTTTCCTGCGTAACCGGTACGGAATGGGTTCCACGATATCCGTGATGCTGATCATACTGTGTTTCGCTTTCGCGTTGGCAATAACGGCAGTATTTAAGGAAAAAGAATATTAAGGAGGGTAGACAGATGGAAGAACGTTATACATTAAAGAAATCAAATCCTGCCCTCAAGGTACTGGTATACATATTGCTGGTAGTATGGGCATTTATAAATCTGTTCCCGATATACTTCATGTTTACTTTCTCTCTTAAGTCAAATGAGGAGATATTCGGAAAGAACGTGGTCGGTCTTCCCAGGGAATGGCTGTGGTCCAACTATACATCTGCGATGAATACAGGTAACATGGGACTGTATTTTGTCAACAGTGTCTTTGTTACGGCAATATCAATACTTATTTCAATAGTGGCTGCCATGATGGCAACATATGCGCTTACAAGGATCAAGTGGAGAGGAGCGAATTTCACCAATGCTTTCTTCATGCTGGGACTTACGATCCCTCTTCAGGCATCTATAGTTCCGGTATATGTAATCCTTTCGAAGCTCCACTGGCTGAATCATTATTCGACGCTGATAATTCCTTATGCAGCTTTTACACTGTCAATGTCTATCCTGATCTGTACAGGTTTCATGGTAGATATCCCCTATGACCTTGATGAGGCTGCAAGAATAGACGGATGCGGACTGTGGGGAACATTTATAAAAATAATAGTTCCGCTGCTTAAGCCTGCATATGCGACGATAGGCATCTACGCATTCCTTCAGTGCTGGAATGAGTTCATGTTCGCAAACGTATTTATTTCAGATAAGCAGCACAGGACACTACCTGTAGGTATCAAGGCTCTTTCGGGAGCATATACCACTGACTGGGGTCCGATAGGTGCAGCGCTTGTAATAGCAACATTCCCGACGCTGATAGTTTATATATTCTTAAGCAGAAGGATACAGGAAAGCTTCATAGCAGGTGCCGTAAAAGGCTAAACTGCCAACCTATTTCCCTAAATTGAATAAATCTGATATAATAGAGCAGGCTGAGCCTCCGGCACAGCCTGCTCTTCTTGTTACCATTTATGCCGGGAGGAGAATGAGAGCCCGCCGTCCGGCGTATCCTGCTGTTATTGCAGAAACGGAGGGATGCGTAGGGAAAGGGTTTGAGAACAGTTGGAAATGAACAGATCAAACGACAGACCGAAAACCAAACGCACATCGATATCAGCGGCCCTTAACATAGTATTTGCCGTTATTATTTTGGTTGTTATAATTTCCTTTGTCATCTCCGTGAATTTCGTAATAAAGAGTGAGCGCAGGGAGTATGCCGTAAGAGAAGCACAGATGGCACTTACCACTCTCAGCAACTCATTAAGTTCAAACATTAGTAACTACAGTGAACTGTCAAGGCTTATCATGATAGACGATTCTCTTGTGACCTTTTTAAGGGCAGATGCCTCAACAGTAGATTTCGGAGTCATAAACGATGCCAGATACGGTATAATGAACATACTGAATGTCAAGGAAGGCGTTGACTGTGTCCTTGTTTTTCGCAATGACATGATAATGCTCGCAACAGACCGCGCAGCATATGCATATGAGAGTGCTTCCATGCAGACGGATCTGTGGAAGGAGTCGATCTATGAGGGCAAGGGCAGGGCGGTCGTCGGTCTTAACAGCTACGGAGTCGCATCAAGGAAGGACGGACTGCCGGTCATTACCATAGGACGTGCCATATATGATATGTATACACAGAAACGAACAGGCATCCTTCTTATGAACATTTCATCCGATGTTCTTTCAAGGATACTCAGGCAGGGAAGCTATCATGATGTATGTCTGGTGGGTACCAACGGGGAATATCTTGCCGGAAACAAAGAGTATATGAAGTATTATTCCGCGGATTATGCCGGGAATGAGATATTAAACAGGAATGTACTGACACCCGGTGGAAACAAGCTTGTTTCGGGATGTCTGGTTGAAGGTCTTCCGATAGTCATGCTCTATGTTTCCGCTTATGGTTCCGAAAGCATACCCTATGGTATAATACAGGTACTTATCATTCTCATGCTTGTGTTTATGGCAGTTGCGGGATTTGCGGGAGCCTATGTTTCAAGAAATATAACAATGCCCATCATGCAGCTGTCCGGATCGATGGAGAAGAACAAGAAATCGGGTGAGCTTAAAAAGCTTGATGTGGAAATGCCGTACAGCGAGCTCAATCTCCTTAAAGGGGATTACAATGATATGATAGATCATGTAAATGAGCTTATAGATACTCTTGTGGATAAGGAGAAGATCTTAAGAAGGGCTGAACTGCGCGTGCTGCAGGAGCAGATCAAGCCGCATTTTCTCTACAATTCGCTGGAAACGATCGGTTTTCTGGCATTTGATGCCGGTGCCGATAACGTGCATGAGGCACTTGAGACACTGGGAAGCTTCTACAGGAACTTCTTAAGTAAGGGAAACAGGGTTATAACCTTCGGAAGAGAGGTTCAGATAGTCAGGGATTATCTGTCGCTTCAGAAGTTAAGATACGGTGATATAATTGAAGATGTGTATGATATAGCACCGGAAACGGAGGATTTTATCGTTCCAAAGCTTATACTCCAGCCCCTCGTTGAGAACAGTATATATCACGGCATACGTTTAAAAGGAGAAAAGGGAACGATTAAGATAGTAAGCCGTCTGGATGATGATATACTGTATGTCATTGTCGAAGACACAGGTGTAGGTATGTCAAAGGAGCAGATACAGAAGATACTGTCCAAAGACAGAAACGACAGGGATGAAGAGAAGGATTCAAGCTTCGGACTGTGGGGAACCATTGAAAGGATAAGGATGTACTGCAACGATGATGATGTTGTTAAGATAAGCAGTGAGGTCGGTGAATACACCAGCATAAGCTTTGCGATACGCAGTGTACCGGCTGTCAGCGGAGTTGAGGAAGATGAAGAGATCGTATAGGGTGATGATAATTGATGATGAAGAGTCTGCCCGCAGGCTGATGAGGGCTGCGATCAAATGGGAGACCTTTGGTATGGAGGTGGTCGGAGAGGCTACCAGCGGTATCGAGGCTATCAATATAATAGATGAATTAAGACCCGATATCGTATTTGTGGACATATCCATGCCCTTCATGGATGGAATAGAGTTCACGCAGATCGCCAGTGAAAGATATCCCGGGCTTATCATCATTATAATGACTGCCATAGATGAGTTCGAATATGCGAGGAAATGCGTGAGCATGCCCGTGTTCGAATATATGCTTAAGCCCATGGTCCGGGCAGAGATAATGAAGGTGGTGGAACGGGCCAGGGCTAAGCTTGATGCGGGCGGGACAGCCGTTAAGTATTCCGGACCGGATGATGCAACGGATGCGGAAGCACGCGATGAAGATTCACCGTATGCCGGATCTGATGGAGAAACAAGTCCCGGTGAACTGGTGAAAAAGTACATCGAGGACAATTATACGGATCCTAAGCTCAATCTTGCGTATGTGGCACAGCATTTCGGTTTCAGCGCAAGCTATCTGTCGCGTAAGTTCAAGCAGGATACCGGCAAGAACTTTGTTGAATATCTTACTGAGGTCCGGATGGAAACGGCAAAGAAGCTTGCAGGCAAAGGATCCAAGATGTTTCAGACGGCATCAGAGGTGGGGATCCCCGATCCCAATTATTTCAGCAGATGCTTCAAAAAATACACGGGAGTAAGCTATTCGGATTACAACAGGTAGTGTAAAGCAGATTATGACATTCGTGATAACGAATGTGTATCGTAGACTTATGACAAATCGGGAATAGACGATAAATGAAAAGATTAAGAATTCTTTCCGCTGTACTTATAATGGCAGTCACACTGTCGGGATGTGCGGACGTATCGGAAATACAGTCTCGGGAATCGGTGCCCCACGCCGGTAAGGATGTTTCCGATACAGGTAATAATACAGAAAATACACGAACAGAGAATAAGTATGACAGTTCTCTTGAGGGCAGGCATGTGAGGATAACGCTTGCCGGAAGCGGAGAAGATGTTTTCACACCGTTTGACAACCGGTTTCCGGATTACAGATACAGTCCGTCACTTTTGATGAATGATGACGGCGGGATAGATGCTTGGTTTGCATCTCCCGGTGACGGTGTTGACGAATACGACTGGATAACTTATAAACATTCCGATGACGGCGGTCATACATGGTCGGATGAGAAGGTTGTGCTCACACCTTCTCCGTGTACACCCGACCTGCTGTCAGTGTGCGATCCGGATGTGTTTTATTATGACGGTTACTATTATATGGGGTATACCGCTACAATAGACGGGACCGGAGATGGCCTCTGTAACAGTGTGTTTATGGCGCGCAGCGCAAATCCTGAAGGACCTTATGAAAAGTGGGACGGGTCGGGATGGGGCGGTTCACCCGTACCGCTCATTTATTTTGACGGTCTGGCTCTGGGCTGGGGATGCGGGGAGCCTTCGTTTGTACTGGTAAACAATACGCTGTATATATACAGTACCAAGGATTCTTATTCTCCTGATGCATTAAGGGTAAGGGTTACGGAGATAAGGACGGCCGATATCAGGGATCCTTTATGGCCAAAGAAGCTTGATTTCAAAGGATATGCGGTTATCAGGAATGATCTT
>JAEEHY010000064.1 GCA_016281085.1 Lachnospiraceae bacterium | reverse complement strand
GGTAAAGAAAAGTTGGGAGAAGAAAGTTGATAACAAAGGTTTCACATTGGTTGAGTTGATCGTTGTACTCGTAATTCTGGCTATCTTGGCTGCAATTCTTGTACCGGCACTCTTAGGCTACATCGACAGGGCAAAGGGATCGCAGATCCTGTTAAACGGTAAGTCAGTTCTTACGGCAGCGCAGGCTGAGTATTCAAATGCTTATGGTACATGTCCTTCAAATAAGAAGACAGATGATGTGATAAATACAGATGCCGTTAAGAAGAGGATAGCATCAACAGCAGATATACCGGCAGGATCAGGCGCGATCATTAAGGCAGCAGCAGCTAGTGACAGTCCTTCGGCAGAAAAGCATGACGCATGGACAGTTAAGTATGTTGCATACTGGGAAGGTGATACAGGTGTATTCTTTAACGGAACATCCTGGGAAGAAGGACTCACGGCTGAAGAAGCGAAAACAGCTATAGGTAGTGCTAGCGGAGGTAGTGCAATTCAAATTGAAAGCCAGAATTCATCTACTGGTGGCTGATGAGTCAGAAGCCACAGAAGACACAGGGACGGTTCTACTGTCTTATAGAAAAAGAAATATCAGCTACAGGCTGACAGGGGTGTAATTCTCGTATTGGTAAATAGGAATAGGTAGTTCCTTCATAAAAATATACGAAACAAATCTTATAATGTATTGGGGAAGGGCTTCGGAGTGAACAACTCCGGAGCCTTTAATTTCACCTCTGAATAATCTGGATCATATTTGGCAATATTCCCTGACGTAATCTGAAAAATAAGGCAGTGCAAGTGAAATATAACCTTGCCTTGCAGTGATTATTCCACGCTTTAACAGGCGGTCTCTGTAGGATGAATAGTTGGTGGGCTTATCCATCATGGCAAGCAGTTCCTCGCGTTTATACTCATTCTTGTTGATCATAAGCCGGACAAGAGCACGATCCTGATCGGATAGTTCTTCCCAGATCTTTTCATATGAGTATGCGAAGAGTTCTTCTTTGAGTCGTGAGATTATCTCTTCAAGATTGATATCTTCCTGATTTTTAAAACACAGTATACCAAGCTCCTGAAATGCGTAGGCGTATCCTTTGGTCATCTGAGCGAGTTCCCGTGATTTTACCGCATCTGTATGCAGTGTTCTCTTATAGGTTTCCGACATACGGATCATATTGAGCGGCTCTGTTTTTATCGTAGTTGCGCGTCTGAAAAATGTAAGGTTTGGGACATTACATACCTGTTCGATATTTTCGTATAATCCGGTACATACCATATATACGGAGTACCCGGCACGCATCCACTTGCCGAACTCGGAAGCAAACAGTGTCATTTCGGGAGTTTTGGATACTTCGTCAACGCCTATGAATACCTTCTTTCCAAGAGAGGTTGAGAGATTAAGCATTTCATCGAGTTCAACACCAATATCTGTAAAATCATCTGCAACAGTTTTTGAGACTCCTATACCTCCTCCTGTTCCAAGAACACTGGCTGAGATATTGATGCTTTTTGATGAATATTTATCTTTAATAAACGCTTCCTTATACAGTAAAGCAGCCAACTGTCTGATCATATCTCTGCCGGGTGATATGCGGTATATAAGCCAGCTTTTATCTGTAGTGTTTTCAAGACTGAGTTCTTCTTCGATCTTTGCAAGAAGAACGGTTTTGCCCGATCCCCTTACGCCTGTAATTTTGTACAGAGATTCGGACGGTCTGTCATAACTGAAGTTCTCGAGTATTTCACTGACCTGGCCTGTAGGAATATATGTATAATCCGGTATTTTAGAAAAAGTTGTTGTGAAAGGGTTCTGCATATGTACCTCGTTTGATACTTTTTATAAAACTTCATACCTTTTGATAGATTTTTATACATTTGAATACATTTTATACTTTTCTATACTTTTTGACAAGATATTTGAGTGAAAAAGTTAATTCTCCTTGAGATATAAAAACGGCAATCCCGTATCAGAATGGTATTGGGTAGGTAAGTGATCATCGGAAATGGGATAAAAAATTAAATACAGGCTTCGGAATAAACAATTCCGGAGCCTGTATTTAGTTGACGCTTGGGTGATCATGATATAAAATATGAGTAGTCGAATCCGATATGTCGAATTATGAGAGGACGATACGATGAAGATATGGGAGAAGATATTCATATTACTGAAGAAAAGGGGGATGTCCCAGAAGGAATTCTCGAAACTGACCGGAATTTCCGAGAGCACCATAAGCGACTGGAAGAGGAAGCAGTTCAATCCCGGGGTGGATAAGCTCCCTGTTATCTGTAAAGTGTTGGGAGTGTCTGCCGATGAGCTTCTGGGGGTAAGTGATTTTGCCCGGGATTACTTGATCGAGGGTGATGTCGGGATGCTTATTGAACGATACCGTAAGCTTACTCCGGATATGCAGCTGAGAATCATGGCTTATATGGATAAGCTGGCAGGATCACACGCTCCCGGCATTGAGTCGCGGGCAGGTAATAATGTTGAAACGACCTGCATTGTTGATAAGGAATTCCAGATAAAGAAAGATCTTGCAAGAAAATTAAGGAAGCTGGCCAGGCTGTCACGGTTAAGGATCGATGAGGAAGAGCATGCATCGGGACTTAATCTCCATCTGTTTAAATATCTTGATTTTCTGGGCCTTGACAGGCTGGAATTCGTTAAGGCTTATCTCGCACATATACAGCCTTATATGATATGTGAGATGAAGAGTCAGGAGAAGTTCGATAATGCCGTTTGTGTTCTGGATGAGTATTACAGAATATCGGTTTACATTAAAGTAGACTCAACAAAGGGAGAGGAGATAATCGTATCCTTTCATGAAAACAATAAGAATGGAATTGCCAAGAGGAATTCCCTGATAAGACGGGAGGGGCATGTTTATGTTTTTGCCGATTCGATAGGATCACATATTGAGGGAACAGACAGTTACTCAGTTAATCTTTTTGTAATGCGTGGGGTCAGGACCTTTCCGCTCAGTGTTTCGGCAGTCAGATATGATGCGGATGGCTTTATGGTTAGGTTGTCTGATATCAATAATGCACTTATCGGTATTTCCAATCAATATCTCGAGGATCTGTACACCTCTGATCTTGATATTTCGGAAATAGAACTCTTCTCTTCGTTGCAACAGCTTTCTTTTACATCCTTTGGAAATGATGTGTTCTCAAACATATCGATACTGATCGACAGTCTGCTGATACAAAAGGATGCCATAAGCAGGCAGATCGCAGATGCTGCACTATGCATTTATTGCAGCAGTGTTGAACTCATTGACAGTGACAAAAAAGAGCTTCTCAATACTTTAAGGGCACGCTTTTCGGTTAACTCGGTAAGGGCTTTACCGGAGATAATCGAGAGGATCGAACTCAATCTGTCTTATGACTAAAGGGTAAGAAAGATCTTCAGGGAAGTCTTTTATACCTTTTGATACTTTTTTTGTACTTTTTGACAGGATATTTGAGTGAAAAAGTTAATTCTACAGCATAGGTCTATCAAGAAAACATAACTTTTGTCCGATAATATATACATGAGGTATGTACATGGGTACAGGGGGCAAATATGGATCAAGGAAGATTAAATCGGAAAAAAGGAATTGATAACAAAGGCTTCACGCTGGTTGAACTGATAGTTGTTCTTGTGATACTGGCAATATTGGCTGCAATGTTGATTCCGGCTCTTTTGGGATATATCGACAGGGCAAAAGAAAAGCAGACAATACTGGATGCTCGCAATTGTCTTCAGGCTGCTCAGGCGGAACTCGCTGCATTATATGGAAAGCAGAAAGGTGAGTTGAAGCCCGGAACACCGGTCATCCCTATCAAGGAAGGTGCTCCGGCAAGTAAATACGGGCCTGAAGCTAAAAACGGAGATGTCAATCTTATCGGAAGTGACTTTGCCAACAAGGTTCTTAAGACAGCGGGTCTGACCGGCGATAAAGAACCGTTTATACTTATGATAGCGGTTGGAAGTAACCATGATCAAAACGGAAATACTGCTACTGCTACGCTCTCAAAGCATGAAAAATACACGGTTTACTATGTATTTTACATGGAAACAAAAGATTCTATACCTATATATTATTACAATGGAACCTGGACAAAACAGAATCCGAGAGAAAACAATAAGGATATAGCGTTTGATCAGTATAATGTAGTAAAGGACGGACCGTTAAAGGGTAAAAGATTTCAATACTATTTGATCTCAAATAAATCGGGTAAGGAATTCATTGGCGGAGGCTTCTGGGATTACATTAAAAAGCCTCGTTGATCGATCGGGAGACAGATAGGAGACAGGGACAGATTCTCTGTCTCCTTTTTAGATTGACCTAAAATTTTTATGATTTCTGCCGATATATAATTTGAGGTATGGAGTATTGTACGGAAAGGAATAAGCGTATGATGCGCTTCGCTGAGTGTACAGAAAAAAAGAATAAAGGTTTTACCCTCGTGGAGCTGATAGTGGTTTTGACCATATTGGCTATGCTGGCTGCAATGCTTGTGCCTGCACTATTGGGTTATATCGACAGAACCCGTACTAACGCCGATATAATTCATGCACGTAATTGTATGCAGGCTATGCAGACTGAGCTGATGGACTTGTATGCGTTTGACCGTTCAGGTAACAGAGCTTCGGACAGTGAAGGTGATAAGAGTTCCGTTTTCCCGGGATATGCGGGAGTTAATGCAAATAAGAATGCGGATATCGATCTGAGAAAAAGCAGTGGAAAAAAAACAGATTATGCGAAGAAGATACTTAAAACTGCAGATGAAGATCCTTATTTGCTGATAATTGGAGTTGGAGCCTGGGGAACATACGAAGCAACAGATGAGTCGCGTAAGGCATATACCTGTTATATATGTATGTATATGAAGGATAAAGATTCAAGGCCTATTTTCTTTGATGGTGAACGATGGACTACAGATTATCCCGGTTCTCAAAAAAAGGGAGATAAAAATGTAGTATACGAAAATGGCGAGGGAAATATAATAAAGGCAGGCAGGAAATATGCCGGAACCCATATTCAGTATTATGTTGTAGCAGGTCCGAGTGATAGAGGAGTAACCGGTAATTCCATATGGGGATGGATCAGAGATCAAGTTAAAAAATTCAAATAGACAAAAATAACTCATTATTCACTGTTGTCTTAAATTATTGTAACTATTCAGAACAGGCTCAAAATACTTCGTATTTTTCGCTGTTTTGGATTCATCCAGCATATATACTAAATTCGAAAATACCTCATTAAGTATATATGCATGGCTCACACTAAGCTCGAAAAAACCTCGCTAAGTGTTCTGCTCAAATACAAATATTTATAAAACATGCCTCTTTCATGCAAGCATGAGAGTCATATTTTAAAATATTTGTGCTGTTCTGAATAGTTACAAATTATTTTAGTATCATCAGGAGCATATTATGTGGATAAGCTTCCGTAACAGACAATTTCATAGCAGTGCTCATAAAGGTTTCACACTGGTGGAGCTTGTTATCGGTATTACCATATTGGCAATCCTTGCTGCTGTTGCTGTTCCTACATTGCTTGCTTTTGCCGAAAATCAGAATAAAGATAAATGTCTGGCGGAAGCCAAGAGTGTATTGGCTTATATGCAGGGTCAGGCATCAAAGAGCTATGATAAAGCTATAGGTGAGAAAATTGATGAGGTTTTCGGTAAGGGTGATTTTCAACAGAAAGCAGCCAGTGATATTGACCTTAGAGGCAATACTTATGTACTTGTCGTTATGAAAGATCAGGAGCCAAAGATAGCCACACCGCAAAATAAAG
>JAEEHY010000063.1 GCA_016281085.1 Lachnospiraceae bacterium | reverse complement strand
TCCAATAAGATCGGCAGCGTCATATTCTCTTCCACGTTAAGAATGGGAATAAGATTGTAGAATTGATATATAAGTCCTATATGCCTTCTTCTGAATATGGCAAGCTTTGTTTCATCAAGTCCGCTTATATCCGTTCCCGAAATATTTACCGTTCCGGAAGTGGGAACATCAACTCCTCCCAGTATATGCATAAGTGTTGACTTTCCGGATCCCGAAGGACCCACGATGGCAACAAATTCGCCCTGGTCAATGTCGAATGAAACATTCCTTAAGGCATGAACCTCGGTCTCACCCTTTCCGTAGACCTTACATAAATTTCTGATCTCAAGTATCTTCATAACTTTACTTCCTTTCTCATCTAAATACTCTAATATCATTTTCTATGAGAAAAGGATATATGACCGGCATTACAATCCGGTGACTCTTTTATTACATTATTGTCATATTATCGTTTTATAGAGTTTTATTTCAAAGGTGCTTCCAATGCCTTCTTCACTCTCTACACTTATTTCCCCATGCTGACTCTCGATTATTGTCTTTGCAAGGGCAAGTCCTATTCCGACACTGTCCTTTCCTGCATTCTTACCCTTGTAAAAGCGTTCAAAAACATGTGGGATATCCTCTGCTGCAATCCCGCTCCCCGTATCGTTTATCTGTATCTTGGAGAAAATGCTCGTATCGGTCAGGGATATCTTAAGGCTTCCTCCTGCGTTCATGTGCTCAATGCAGTTTTTCACAATATTCTGTATGGCTTCAATGGTCCAGTTTTTATCGCACATTACAAAAGCATCGGGGATTTTTCTCTTTAATGAAATGCCCTTTATATCCAGCTGTATCTCAAAGGGTTTCATTACTTCCTTAAAAAGCTCATCCGCAGGTACATCCTCTTTGATAAGTACAACTGAGCCTGCATCCAGCTTGGAAAGTTTAAGCAGTGTCTGTATAAGCCAGTTCATCCTGTCAAGCTGATCCGACTGGGTCTTAAGGAATTCATCCCGCCTTTCCCTGTCCTCTTCACTTTTTAGAAGATCGTTCATTACCATCATTGAAGTGAGGGGAGTTTTCAACTGATGGCTTATATCAGCCATTGCCGTGGCAAGAGTGACTTTGTCCTGTCTTAGGAGCTCCTTCTGGTATTTGAGCTTGGTGGTAACCTTGTAGATATTGCTCTTCAAAATGGACAGTTCACCCTCTTCTATATCGAGAATTTCGGGCGGATCATCACCCGATAATACCTTTTCCAGATATGTATTCAGCTCCTCTATTTCCGGATACATTTTTTTTACTATTTTATTTCGTATATATCTGTTCTTCATATCCATTCCGAATTATCTGTCCGTAATATAGCCCATTCCACGCACGGTCTTTATGAGCTTTGGTTCCGACGGGTTCTCCTCGATCTTGTTCCTGAGGCGTTTTATGTAAACCGTTAATGTATTGTCATTCACGAAGTCACCGTCTACATCCCACATGTCCTGAAGGAGGCCGGTCCTTGTAAGAACCTGCCCCCTGTTATTGATAAATGTAAGGAGAAGTCTGTATTCAAGTGCGGTAAGTTCGATCACCTCTTCCCTGCCGGTCTTTTCATCCTTTTTTGTAACCTTCGCCTCTCCGGTATAGACACATATGTTTCCGATCCTTTCAACAGCAGTTTCGCTACCGTGCCCACTCCTTCTTAATACCGCCTTTATCCTTGCCATGAGTTCATTTATCCTGAAAGGCTTGCAGATATAATCATCCGCACCCATTTCAAGCCCCATGACAACATTGACCTCTGCATCCGAAGCCGTAAGAAAGATCACAGGTACATCCTCCTGCTCCTTTATGAACCTGCAGACATCATATCCGTTTCCATCGGGAAGATTTATATCAAGAATGCACATATCATATCTTCCCTTTCTAAAGGACTTAACAGCATCTTTTTTTGATTTAAGATGATCAACTTCATATCCCTCTTTTTCAAGGGAATATCTTAGTCCCATTCCTATTGCATCATCATCTTCAAGCAAAAGTATTCTCACTTGTTCACCTCTTGAGTTTAAAAATCAAAGATTTACTCTATACAGACAATTGTTTCTTCCGTATATTTCACCTTACGGTCAAGGTTTATCGATGGTTCAACACAGTCAAGCTCAAGGCTAAGCCTGCCCTTTGAAAAGATAAGAAAAAGAAACTCCCATTATGCAAAAGCCATGATATCTCAACATATAGATATCATGGCATAATCCTGACTTCGTTTACGAACGAGGTTATACTCCTATCCACATTATTAAGTGTAACAAATCAAAACCGACGGGTTCCGTCAGCCCCGGGCATCTTCGATCTTCAAAAGATCAACCCTGCAATATGTGATTTGCAATGGTTATCCCACCACACTTAATAACATAAAATTCCTCGTTCGTTTCCTTATAGGTATCAAATACCTGCTTAAAATATAAAACTATGAATGCCGCGTGTCAATACTGCGGCAAAATGTACATGTCTCGAAAGCGCTTATCCCTGTCAATCCTCAACAAGCAATTTGTATATGTTTACAGTACTGTATGGAATCACAGAGATTGATTCCTCTGCCTTGATGCCCCTTTCAATAAACTTATCATGCAGTCTTTCCATTTCGCTTCTACTATAGCAGCGTATCACTCTTTTGTGCTTCTTTTCTTTATTGAACAATCTCATATTATCTTCCTCCTCTTCATTTGTTAAGCCTAATATATCACCCAAATAAAAAACAGACCGAATATACACTGATTTCGGTCTGTTTTGCACTCTTTCATATATACTTCTTTGACTTCAGTATCGTATATCTGTCAGGAAAAACCTCTTCACAGATCGTAAGCTCCAATTCCTGTCTGTGCCTGAATAGTTCATGCCAATCCACTCCTTTCCCGGGTGGTCTGTCATCAGTTCTTTTCAAGTATATTCAATGCTTCCTTATAGTCCTGTCCGAGTATTTCCTGAACTTTCTGAAAATCATATCTATCATGCACTCTTGTCTGGACTTTCAGAAATTCCTTCTTCCCATGCTTTCTGATAAACAGCGACTGCGCCCTTGCCGCACCTGCCCCATCATTTGAAGGAACGAAGAATCCCTTCTCACAGTTTTCAAGCTCACCGCATTCGTAGCATCCGTCGATATTCTTCTCATTGCAGCATTTTACGTTGGGGCATATCCTTCCTTCGGAACATGTTGCAAAAGAACAGACATTATACTCTGTTCTGCAGCCTCCGCACCACTCGCCAAGGAAACAATGGTCGCAGGATAATCCGCAGATTGCTGTAGGATCCGCCCCTTTTCGTGCAATCTTGCAAAGCCGGTTCTTTATCCTCTGCATAGCTTCTATATGCATGATCCAGTGGCGTGAAAACGGCATCTGAATGAGGCCCTTTATATCCTTGCCGCACCAGTAGTCGATCAGCCAGAATGCATTTTCATCCTCACTGATACATTTGCTTTCAATCAGCTTCTGCCTTGTTTCTTCTGTAAACTTTCTTTTTATATCTTTATATTGCAATTGCAAAAGAAGCTGATCTGTTGATTCCTTAACAGCCTTTGCATATAGGTAGAGCCTCTGCACATTCAGTTTCTTTGAGAATTCAACTATTTCTTCACCCTCAAGTTCATTCCCGGACGTAATTATCGGAGAAGCGATCGTATTTAGATGATCATCACGAAACAGTATCTGCTCATCCCCTGCGATCATCTCATGTGCCACGATATCCTCTATCCGGAAAATATGCCATATGGAATAAGCAAGCGTCTTGTTGTGATATCCCTTTGCACCTGCGAATGGCAATTGATAAAAAGCCTTCTTAGGATACCCTTCTACGATCCAGGTGATCTGCTGAAATAATTCTTCCCTGAATTCTATCAGTTTTTGAATAGCAGTCCGGAATGTTGCTTCTTTTGATAAAAGTACATGTATTTCTTTATTCTTCTCTGACCAATCTTTATTCATAGTTAACTGTCCCCCATATGTGTTCTTTTTCCAGATTATCCTTCGTGACCCTAATGTATTCCATAAGTTTCTTCTCCCTGTTTATGATATCTTTTAGCTATTTCAGAGGTAATCTTAAAGAGCTTTTCCCTGATCTGCTCCGGCTCCAGAACTGTCACCTTATCCCTGCATGAAAGCATCCAGGCAAGCAGTCCTTCATCATCCGCATATTCATGT
Source organism: Lachnospiraceae bacterium (assembly GCA_016281085.1). Classification (GTDB taxonomy): domain Bacteria; phylum Bacillota; class Clostridia; order Lachnospirales; family Lachnospiraceae; genus UBA2868. Next base: position 6,379 of record JAEEHY010000063.1, on the reverse strand, counting down.
TCAAACAGCAGGCTTCCGTCTTCTCTTTCCGTAAATGATCCTGTGCCGTATTCTTCAACAAGCTGCCATTTCATGGAAGGATCAAAAAGTGCCTTCACCCGGCCTTTTGCAGGAAACACTTTCTTGTTGGACAGATCCGGCATCGGAACCTCGCGATCTCCCTCAAAGGATGCCACGTGTGTGATACTGTCCATCCGGTTCAGCTTAAACATCCTGAAGTCTTTTCTCAGTAAGCAGTAGCCGTAAACGTACCAGCTTGTCCATTTGAAGATCAGATAGTATGGCTCGATCTCCCTTTCGGTATCCCCACCCGGCGAAAAATACTTAAACCTGATGGTCTTCTTAAAGCCGATCGCATCCTGTATGGTTTCAATCTTGGGAGCCAGCGTTTCCCGGTACCAGGAAGACAGATCGATCAGTATGGAATCCCTGCCGCTGATAAACTCAGAAGATCCGGTCTGAATCTTCTCCATCAGCTGCCCGTAATAGCTGCTCCCGCTCACACTGTCCAGGCTGCGAAGGCCTGCAAGGATCATCTGCATATCCTTCGACGTCAGTATCGTCCTGTCCATCCGGTATCCATCCATTATCCTGATACCGCCGCCGGTTCCCTGAGTTGTCTCTATGGGAATACCGGCCATGCACAGATCCTCTATATCGCGATTGATTGTTCTTCTCGATACTTCAAACCGCTCTGCCAGCTCCGGAGCCGTTGTCTTTTCTTCCTGCAGCAGGACGGACAGTATCCCGATCAGTCTGTCTATCTTCATTTCCGGGTGACTCCCTCTCTTTCCATATGGATCATACCATCTTTAACACGTCAGCTGTATGTCATGTTTATGATATCACAGGTAATACTTTTTTCTCAATAAACATTAAAAATTGTTTTCAAGATATTTTTTTAAATACTGTAACTATTCAGAACAGGCTGTAAATCACTGCAATTATTATCAAATAGACCACAGAAAGGAATACATAGAACCAGATATCAACCTGAAGAAAACAGTATAAGAAATTAAAGCAAAAATGAACTACTATACCGTAGATCAGGTTATCATGCTTCTCCATAAAGAAGTTCATGATAAAGCATAAGCCTGTCATGACAACGACATTGGATATTATATATGGGATCATCCGGATCCCCATATAATCCGAATCAACAAACCAGAGTACCGTGTGCCAGAATGCCCATATTACTCCCTGTATTACCGATGCTTTAAAAAAGCTGTATTTCCCGTTTAAGTAAGGGCGCAGATAACCTCTCCATCCTGATTCTTCCCCGGTAGGACCGGTTGTGACAGAAAACAGGAAGGATGCCCAAAACGGATATGCTCCAAGACTCCAATATGATCCGAATTCTTTTCCCTGGATCAATGACAGCGCCAAAACCGTTATAAGCGTTGCAGATACGGTAATAACTGCAGCAATGGCCAAAGACAAAAGAGAGATCTTCCCTCCAAAGGACCTTTTATAGAAATCCTTAACCGTCTCTTCGGGGCAGAAATACTTAAAACCGGCAAGCAATACTATAGTCGGAGCCCATGCACACACATTTGATAAAATGCGCATCACAACAGGCGGACATTGAAATACCATGCTTGCAGTTCCACAGATTCCCAAAACCATGAACCAGAACACAAGATAACTTAAGATCACATATCTTTTTATTCTCTTTGACTCCATTTTGACCTCCTCTCGACCGTCGGTCGATATAACATATTATTTTTCCCCGTCCTCAGACGGGGTATTTTCTATCCAAACAATACCATAAGTTTATTTAGTGATCCTTCCTTTGCTCCGAGCATTCTCTCAAGATTATATACAAAGCCTGCTGCAAGCTCCGCCGGATCTCCTCCTGCTTCCCCAATATCCGTAAGCGAATATAACAATGCCATGTGTACTGCCGACTCCGGGTGCTTTGTCGAAAAGAATCCCTGTGATATGCCGTCTTCTACGATCTTAACCATGATCGGGCTTATCTTTTCTATCGTGAGCGTATGGGATTTTTGATGAAACAAGGCATTCTGCGGCAGATGGATCGCCTCGAGCATTCTCTCATCCTTACTTCCCACGATATTGATGGCTCTTATCACACCTATGATCCGGTCCGGTATAGACAGCTCTGAGTTGTCTCCAAACGGTGCTGCCGCTTGTGCCATGTTATCGGTTATATCACTAAGAAGCGCGTCCAGAATCTCCTCTTTGGAGGAGAAGTGGTAATACAGGGTCCCTTTCGCGATCCCGACTGCATTCATAATATCCACTGTACTCGTGGCTTCATAACCTTTTGAAAGAAAAAGGGTCCTGGCAGCCTCCACTATCTCGCTTCTTCGCTCTTCTGTAGGTTTGGGATCTGACATCGTATCCTCCACAGTTTTACATACATATTAACGCCAACACTCCGTACATTGCACCGACCAGGAAGATCACAGACATAATAAGCGCCGCAGTGCTTTTTACCTCTGACAGCTTCATCATAAGAGCAATAAATCCGGTGCTGCACATAATAGGCCGCCTATTATACCTATTATCGCAAGAGTTTTCATAAAGTCGTTTCTTTCTCCATTATAGACATATGTTAACATTTCCGTACACAAGAACACGGATGACACCTATGACGATCAAATGAAGCGGATAATACACATAGAAAAACCATTTCATCCATCCGGCTCTCCCGCGTTCTCCGTTATAAAGCTTAAGGACGGGATAAACCATCAATACACCTATAAGTTCGATGGCATAAACCTTGCTGACAAAGAAGTATGACACAATACCGTAGACCAGTACCCACTCCATCATCTTAACCATCTGTTTTTCAAGATTGCCCCTCTGTGAGTACATACCGAGGATTGCCATTACAGCCACACAGCTCCAGTCTGCAGGAAATGCGCTGAATATAAGGATCGTATTTATCAGTTTCTTCTGCCATGCCTTTAATGAATTTGCGCTATCATCTATGTAAAGAACTACAACAGCTATAAACAGGGGATACATCACACTTGTTCTGTTGAATATCCCGCCTTCGAACGGATTAAGACTGATCCCGAACCCGAAACAATACGCGAAATGGGATATTACAGCAAATATACCGAGACGAAGCATGTATTTCTTAACATTTCTCGTATAGTGATATCCTTCACATACAAAGAACCACATGATAGGGGCTGTAAGCCTTCCGATGAAATGAAGGGCAAGCGGAGCCGGTTCACTCGGAAAACCCGGATACAGAAGATCCGTACCATGATCTATCGTCATTGCTATGATCGCGATCAGCTTAAGATAATTTGAATTAAAGATTTTCTTCATTTGCTTCATATTTCTTATTATACATGAGTGCAGACGAAATTGTAGTTGCTGTCACAAAAAATCCCATTCCTTTCCAGAAATCTCCTTCAACGATCAAAAAAACCGATGCCGCATAAAGCAATACAGTTGCAAAATTAATAGCTCCTGAATTCTTATTCATTACCGTTCTCCTCCTCTTTGCTGCTATCAAGCAATCCGAATGACATACCAAACGTAATTCCGATACATATACCTATAGTCCAGTTATCCATGGCTATGCCAAAGGTGATTATCCACATTACGGTTATGGCTATCGCAAATATTCTATTCCTGTTCACAGCTTTACTCCTTCTTCATATTATTCACGACCATAATCTATCACCCAAAAGCAAAACAGATCCAAATCACACTGATTTAGACCTGTTTTACACAGATATGAAGCAAAATCAATCTTGACAGTGTAAAGTTTTCTGTTATAATCTATATTGACAGTGTAAAGATCGGTGGATCAGCGTGAAAAAAATGATAAATATATTTCGTGTAACTGCCCTGTGCCTTGCGGCATTTGTATTGTTTGTCCTTATCATATGGATAATTATCAGCCCCGGTAAGATCCGTACATACACCGAACCGAACAGCTTGTCAGAAAAGTTTGTTCTGGATTTAAACGGAGCTCCTAACGGTTTCTTTATCAACAGCAAAAATATCGACAATCCCGTTCTTCTGTTCGTTTCCAGCGGACCCGGAACAGATGATTATGTGTTTACGGACAGATATAAAGATATGCAGCTGGAGAATGATTTTACCGTAGTTTACTGGGATTACCGCTATATGGGTATCGCTCATGACAGGAATGCCGATACCGGCAGTATTACCCTTGAAAACATACTTGATGATACAAATGCCGTGACCGAATACCTTAAGGAAAGATTCCATAAAGATAAGATATACATAATGGGTTTCTCAGGCGGCACCCATATCGCCTTAAGAGAAGTATACAGGCATCCGGAGAATTATTATACATATATAGGAATGGCTCAGTGCGTTACCGACTCAGCCGATAATGATACCCTTATCTACAATTTCATGAAGGATGTATTTACTTCCGGACATCAGAACAGTAAGCTTAAAAAACTGGAAGCATCCGTGGAGCACCTTGATGATGGGAAAGTCAGATGCATGGACTGGTATGAATATGTCTATCTGCTTCATGATGCCGGGGGCGGAACGATCTGGAACAAAAGCGAATTTGCGGGAATAGCCTGGCCCATCATTACCTGCAGATGTTATACTGTTCCTGAGAAGGTTGGCTATATACCTGCCATGAAGATGTACCGCACCACACCTCTTTCTGCGGAGCTTAATGATTATGATTACAGAAATACAATAACACGATTGGAAGTACCCGCCTATTTCATAAGCGGTGAACATGATTACAACTGTCCGTGGGAACTGGTAGAGGAATACTGTAATGGGCTTGATGCACCTGCCAAGGGCTTCTACAAAATAAAGGACAGTGCACACAGCCCCCTGTGGGAAAATGCGGGGGACAGCATGGAAATATTGAGAAATATCAGGGAGATGACTGAAAATGGCCGATAACTACCATCATGGAAATTTAAGACAGGCTCTTATCGATGCAGGGATAAGGATCATTAACGAAAAAGGAGAAGACAACCTGTCTCTCCGTAAGGTTGCTGCGGCATGTGATGTTTCACACGCTGCACCCTATGCTCACTTTAAAAACAAAGATGAACTTCTTGAAGCGATGAAGAAAAACGTAACGGACAGGATCACCGATGAACTCAAGGCTGCCGTAAGCAGGGGACGTAGTACCGAAGAATCGATCATCCTTATGGGAAAAGCATATATTTCTTTTTTCAGTCAAAATCCGGATTATTACACCTTTTTGTTCGGCAAGCTGAATATCTGCGCCCATCTGCAGATGGATAAAGAATATGAAGATGACTACCCGCCATTTCTTCTTCTTAAGGAACTCTTTATAAAATATCTTAAAGAAGCAGGAATTAAGCAGACCGACGAAGAACAGGAGATCGGGCTTATCAAGACATGGGCTCTTGTCCATGGAATGGCTTCGATCGCCTGTATGAGCGGGGTGAAGACCTCAATGAACTGGGCCGATCCCGATATCCGTCTGCTCATTCCCGGGTGATCAGTTATATTATCCCGCAGAAATCATCAAGCTTCCTGTCATTATCATCCGAAGGCTTTGCTTTGGGATCGATAAATATCGCAGTTGCAGCATATTCCTCTATGCCCAGAAGATGCTTATATCTGTACAAACCTGTGTAAAACGAACTCAAATCAGTGCGGCTTGACTCTCCCCCGGGGTGAGACTGTATAATGTAGGGAGCCGACCCCGGAGGTGGACGAATGTCATCAACAGATAAAGAAAAACTGTCATTAGGTGTTACCGTGAAAAATGCATGGTATGCAATGACCCTGGCATCACAGATATGTCCGGGTATAATTGTGCACTCATTTTTTCTGTGGCTAATAGGTCATGGGGAATGGGTGTTTTTTGACGGCGTCTTTATGAGGGTTATCGTCAACGGACTTGATAAGGAGCTGGGCTTTGAGCATATCATAAAGTTCATCATAATAAGCGGTATAGTATTTGCGATGACCGCCATATATTCGAATTATGTCGAGAATGTAGTTTATCCCCTTGAAACAAACAGGCTCTTTGGAGGCATATACAAGAAGCTTTATGCCAAGGCGAAGAATGTCGAACTTAAGTGTTACGAGGATTCTGATTTTTACAACCGCTATACCATGGCGATGGATGGCGCAGAAGAAAAGATAACAGCCATAATAAGGGGAACACTTGGTGCGGGCATAGGAGCGGTTGCCGCTGTAGTTGTATTTTATCTTATGTATGAGATAGATCATTATGCCATGCTATTCATTATCTCACCGCTCCTTGGCAACTTCCTGTTCGGTAATCTTAAGAACATGTATGAGTTCAAACGCTATCAGGATCAGGCGCCTAATGATAAGGTGCTTAACTACGTCGGACGTATGATGTATCTGCCGGACGGAGCCAAGGAAATAAGGCTGTCGGAGGTCTTTT
>JAEEHY010000062.1 GCA_016281085.1 Lachnospiraceae bacterium | reverse complement strand
TGTATGATCCGAATGACATCTCCTTCTTTGTTCTATAACTGTTTCTTCTTTGTTTTTGGCTGATACTCTTCCTCATCTTTATTCCTCTTCACTTTCTCAGGCAGTTCCATAAAGTAAAGCATTAAGCTTTCTATGTTCCTGGATCTGCATCTTACCGAATGGAACAGGTTCGAAATTTACAGCAGGTACAGGGCATACTCATACTGAAACTGCTTTGTTAACGGGTTTTTGCTGTTTTCCATGCCATTGTTCTCTAACATTACCTCTGTGTAGCTGTCATTTTTCTTTAACATAGTGTTTTTCCTCCTTTAATATTAATTCCATTTATATTTTGGTCTAAATCTACGCACATCTTTCGCATTCCGGATCTATGCATCTTTTCTGCGCAACATCCTCAAATCTCACATTCAGAAGATCCAGGAGAGCTATCCAGTTGTCCACCGTCGGCATGCTCTCGCCTCTCTGCCATTTATATACCGCCTGTTCACTGCAAAGTCCCAGATGATCGCATATCCGGGAAACAGTGATATGCTTCTGAGTTCTTATTTCTTTGATCTTTGCTCCGGTAGCTACAGTGTCCAATGTGTAGTTGTACATATGATCCTCCTCTCTCGGCCTTCGCTTATCTTATTCCTTGGCACGCTCCCCGTGATAAACACGGATCGTGGCGCTGCTTCCCCGGAGATGAAGCTTCAATTGCCGGCAAAGTACGTGAACCTGTCAAGATTCAGCGCACAAAAAACAGGTGCTCAGATGAATAGTCAGGGCATACTATCACCCTAAAACATTCATCTGAGCACCTGTTCTTATCAATTGTCATAAGCCGCTTACGGCTTATGCGGATAATTTCTTATATTCCTCATAGGCAGCATTTATCCTGCTGCACTCTTCCGTATCAGCTGCATCGTTGTTATCGGGATGCAGTTCCTTCATAAGCTGACGGTATTTGCGCTTTGCCTCATCCATGTTAAGGCCCGGGAATACATTGCCGGAATAACTGCTATATGTTAGGTGTAGCAGTAATAACGCTGTTTATGTATCTTTTCTTAGGATATTAAGATACTCCTCATAAGAGAAAACCCGGTTTCTGGAAGCATTCGTTGTTTCTTTAAGAATTCCCGCATCGACCAGTTTATTTATCGCCGATGATGTCGTATTAAAGCTGATCCCCAGCGCCGACGCAGTCCTTTTGATATCAATGATCGGGTACTGCTCTACGTAATCAAATATTCTTCTCACATTATCATTTTTTCTGGATGTGGCAGGAAGCACAGTTATATTTCTGTTATGAAGCTCAGTGAGTTTTTCTATTGTTGCAAGTGAATCCTTTGCTGCAGAAGACACCGCTTCCAGAAAGAAGGAAACCCATTGTTCATAATTCCCTTTTTTCCGCACTTCTGATATACGGTCATAATACTCTATCTGGTTCTTTTTTAGAAAAAACGAAATATAAATAACCGGAGTTGAGATCAGCCCTTGCTCCAGCAAATATAACAGGATCATCAATCTGCCGACTCGTCCGTTTCCATCCAAAAACGGATGAATAGTTTCAAACTGATAGTGAATCAAAGCAATTCTGATCAAGGGATCATACTCGTCCCCTTCATTCATATACTTTTCCAAATCTGACAAAGCTATATTCATATCTTCCACATTCGGCGGAATGTATCTTGCTTCGTTTAATGTACAATTTGCCGCACCAATCCAGTTTTGTGATCTTCTAAACTCACCCGGGTTCTTCTCTTTTCCTCTCACACCCGACAGTAACTCTTTATGTATTTCCCTGAGAAACCGATTACACAACGGCAATGAGTTCAGCCTTTCTATAGCATATGAGCATGCCTTGACATAATTAATTACGTCTCCGACTTCGAGATTGGTATTTCCGTCTGCATCAGGATCGAGTACGTCATCCAGAGTACACTGGGTTCCCTCTATCTGTGATGAGATCAATGCTTCTTTCCTGACATACATCGAAATAAACAAGTCAACATTCGGTATCAGCTTGGCCGCAGTATCAAGCCTAACGAGATCCCTGTTTGCTTCCACAAGTTTATTTACCATTTCGCTGTCAATATTAAGTTCCGGTTTGGGAGGCAACGGTGCCGGATTAAAAGATTTGTACGTTGCATCTCCGCTAAGATTATTAACATATTCTCCCGATCTTACCATTGTCCCGCTCCTTTTTTGAAATATCAGTTATATTATAGCCTTCTTATTTCAGTTTGTGTACTACTTTCTGAAATAAGAGGTTCTATATTTCTCTTTTATTTCACTTTATGCGAAAGCGTTTTCTTTATATTTCTATTGTCACTTTTCTTTTACGGAAATATTGAGAAGCAGGATACCGGCCGCAACAAGCACGATACCGCATGTGATCAAAACTGCGACGGAACCGCCTGTCAGCTCGTCTTCAGCCAGCATCGGAAGTGCCCTGCTTACAGCTTCGGGATATCTCTCCTGTATGATCGAGAAACCGTTGTTTATCAGATGCATCACCATTGATACATAAATACTGTTGGTTCTGTAAGCTGCATAAGACAGCGCTATGCTAAGCGGCAGCAGGGCAAAAAACCTGATGACGCTCAGATGATATGCCGCGAACATGACAGCCGTCAGCAGTACTGCAGCCGCAGGTCTGCACACCTGCTTAAGCGCACCCATTGTGAAGCCCCTGAACATAAGCTCCTCGCCTATCGCAGGCATGATCGCCACCATAAGGAAAAGAAGCGGAACAGGTGACTTGGCAATAATGTCGTTAAGTGCCTGTGTATTCTCAAGGCTGTCACTGAAGATTGGCGAGAGCATCGCAGCAATAACGGTTGCAATAAAGAAAGCACCTGCGCCGAGAAGTATACCGCCGGCAACCGAACTTATCTTAGTCCGGTTCAACATGAAAAGTTTCTTCATATCCGCCTTCATATACCAGGCGTAGGCAAGCGGCATGATAAGTACTATCACCTGCTGGATAGCCACGCCGCCCACACCAAGCTTAAGATATGCGTAATTGCCTATATAGAACATGAGCAGCAGAGTCACGCTGAGCAGAAGTACAATATCTCCCGTGCCTGGCATCTGCCCCTCCTTCATATCACTGCGTCTGTCAAAGATACGTACATTTCTGAAGCCCTCCGAGAATAGAACCGCTTCGCTGTTATAAATATGAGCAAGAATCCATATCGCGATAAGACTGTATGCCACTGTTGAGAACAGCACGACAAAGAACAGTGCATAATCATAGTTGAACTTAAACAGCTCCCTTACAAGAAGTGATACATTCACAACCGGGATCGCTGCCGTTCCGGCATTAAGCTCTAGATCCGGAAGCATTGCCGCATAACTTGAGAACATGAACACTAGCATTACCGGTGTGATATAGTTGTTTGCCTCCTTGAAATTGTGGGCAAACACACATACACACATGCACACGGCAGTCACCAGCATTGCAAAACACATCATTACCACTATCGTAAACAGGATGCCCGGTATAAACATCGAGAAATTAATACTTATATTAAGCTCTGACAGCGAACTTATCGAGGTCATGACCAGAAATGCGACCGCACCGCCCATTGACAGAACGTTAAGCATCGCCGTGATACAGGCAATAACGGAAACCGCCAGGAACTTGCTCATGATCATTTCGAAATTGGTCACAGGAAGTGTAAGCAGTGTCTCAAGTGTCCCCCTCTCACGCTCCCCTGCCGTAACGTCAATCGAAGGATAGATGGCTCCAAGCAGGATAACGGTTATGACAAAGAACGGGATAAACGAACCCATCTTGCTTCCTATGGATTCCTCCGTACTCGATTCGTCCTTAAGGTTGTATTCAATGGGATAAAACACTGCATCAACCGACATTCCGGCCTCTTCTATCCTCTCGCTTCTGAGCTCATCCCTGTATACCGCAAAAATATCCCTCAGACCATATGCTGCCGTTTCGGAATCGGTCTTCGCGGACAGATAGAATATCCCGTAGCTTCCGTCATCAAGCTTCTTAACATAGACATTGATCTCTTCGTTGTTAAGCGCATCCTCATAGGCCTTCCCATCCTGTCCCTTTAATTCAACAACTTTTATATCATAGGTAAAGTCATCCTCATCAGCCTCGTCTATTATCCTCTTTATTGTGTCCGATAGTTCGGATAGATTATAAAAGGCGGCTTTATATGTCTTCTCCTCCTGCCCGCTTATAATAGCGGTCATAAGGAGAGTCATTCCGATAATAAGAAGCGGATATAAAACGATAGGAACAACCACCATCATGACTATGGTCTTCTTGTCCCTCAGGATATCCCTTAATTCTCTTTTAAATAATGCCAAAAGTCTTCGTGTTTTCATATCCTTCCATGTTTCCCTATGTGTAACTGTTCAGAACACCACTTAGCGAGGATGCTAAACATCCGGGGGTTGTTTGCTCAGCACCGACCGAAGCGAAGTGTAGACATTTTCGAATTTAGTAAATATACCGGATGAAAAAGCAGCGAAAAACACAGCGAATTTCATCAGGCCGAGGCAAGGATCACATGAAATGCTTCCCTCAGATTGGCGGTATCCGTCTTATCCATAAGCTCTGCAGGGGCTCCCTCGGCTATTATGCTTCCCTTGTTCAGCATGATTATCCTGTCGCACAGATACTGCGCCTCTTCAAGATAATGGGTTGAATATAGGACAGTTTTCCCTTTTTGCTTCTGCTCCTTCATGAAATCAACTATCGCATCGGCACTCAGTATATCAAGGCCGAGGGTCGGCTCATCGAAGATATAGATGGACGGATCGTGGATAAGACACCTTGCTATCGAAGCTCTCTGTGTCTGACCGGTTGACAGCCTCTCGATACGGTTATCAATGAAAGAGGACATATCAAGTACGGTGCATATCTCATCTATCCGCTTATCCGTGACTTCTTTATCCAGTTCATATATCTCACCGAGCATATACAGCATTTCCCTTGTGCTGATCCTGTGATACAGCCTGGTATTGCCCGACAGGTATCCTATCTCCTTTTTGAGTTCCACACTGTCCTTAAGATGCCTGCCATCCTTTGTAACGATCCGGACTCCACCCGCACTTGGTTCCATTACGGAAGCCAGCATCCGAAGAAGCGTGGTCTTCCCCGCACCGTTTGGCCCGAGAAGTCCCAGTATCTCTCCATCCTTAACTGTAAAGGAAACATCTTTTACCGCGTAAAATGCCTCTCTCTTTTTCTCTCCTCTATGCCGTTCGAATTGTTTACATAACATCACAGCTTCCAGCATGGTGTTCTCCCGAATAATTACTCTAATCTTAAAATACAGGCAGACATTTCTCGAATGTCTGCCTGTCCATTATACCATAGAATAGCGAATTTCATCAGAAATTCGGTATTCTATACTATACAATTCTATACTTATTCCTTCCTGAAGCCGGCTCTCTTCCTGAGCGTGGGATCAAGTATCTTCTTCCTTATCCTTAAGTTCTCGGGGGTTATCTCAAGAAGCTCGTCGGCATCTATGAACTCAAGTGCCTGTTCAAGGCTTAATATCTTGGGAGGTGTAAGACGGAGCGCCTCATCCGACCCGGATGCCCTGGTATT
>JAEEHY010000061.1 GCA_016281085.1 Lachnospiraceae bacterium | reverse complement strand
TGTCATTTTTTCAACCCGAATTATATCTAAAATGACATTTTTTCAATCTTGACAAATAAAACAGAAACAAATATACTTTTTTAAAGAAGCGAGTTTGTTACCGTACAGCTATTGCTCACGCGGGGTACCCGCTTCTTTTTCTTTCTTAACATTCACCATATCGTATAAATATAGTCTTCCATCAGAAGCATGCCTTATAAGCATCTCTATCCTGAATACATTGTATCGAAGTAATTCCCCTTCATTATCATAAACCGGAAGCGCAAATCTTGTAGTAAATCTATACCACCCTAATTGTGCATCGATACCATGCTTTTCTTTATAATTTTGCTGCCATCGTTTATTTGTTGCATAATGCAGTAGCTCAGGAAGCCCGGTAACTGCATTTGCTTTAGCTCTGGCATTCGCTCCTTTTAAACGTTTTGTATCATTATCTTCCCATACTCCTCTGACTTATTATGCATTATATAAAGGCCCTTCTTTAAGTCCGCCAGAGGAAAACGGTGGGAAATAAACTGTCCGGGATCAATGCTTCCTTCCTTAATAAGGCTTAACACATAATGCCAGTCATCATCCGGCTTACCGGTGAAGGATGAATTCCATGTACCCTTCACTGTAAGCTGGTTCCTAAGTATTTTCCAATATGTATTACGGGGCAAAGTCATATCCGAATATGGATTTCCGACAAGCATTATCCTTCCCATCGGGGCGGCAATATCTACAGCATCTGCATATGTCTGCGTCCTTCCCACACACTCAAATACGACATCAGCTCCACCGCTGTTTTTTATATGATCCATATTCCGGCAGTCTGTTTTTTTGCTTCCTTGGTTATCTGTTTCAGTCCTTGAGTTATCATAATAACAGTCTTCCGGTATTCCCAATGCCATGATATTCTTCTTCTGGCTTTCTTTGTTCCCTATCAGATACAGATTATTAAAGCCTGCTGCCTTCAGGAACATCGTAATAAACATACCTATGGTTCCTAGTCCCAGCACTGCGATCCTTATACCGAGATCAGGGCATCCGGCTGTTCCTGATCCTGTGAACTCATCCGGTACTTTTCCGTTATCCGTCATTCTGTTCACACCGATATTCAGCACACGCCTGATAGCATGTACCGCTACAGCCATTGGCTCAAGCATTGCAGCCTCTTCAAATGAAGCATTATCCGGAAGCTCTATGAGATTATCCGCAGGAACCGTTACATATTCGGCGAAGGCTCCGTTACTTCTTGATCCGAGATAATCATAATTCCTGCAGAGCTCGTATCTTTCGTTTATACATTGCTCACACTTACGGCATGGGATAAGAGGGAATATTCCGACTCTCTTGCCTGACCACGAAGCATCCGCTCCTTCTCCGGTTTCAACAACCTCACCCGAAAACTCATGTCCCAATATGAGCGGCATCCTGTGGGCTCCCGTGTCGAAGGTTCGTGGAATGTCGGAGCCGCATATTCCGGCTGCCTTTACGCGTACAAGCACCTCACCCGCCCCGGGCTTTGGTTTATTGATGTCTTCAAATCTGATATCTCCTATATCATGCAGCACCCATGCTTTCAAATCCTTCCCTCCTCGTATAATATGTATTGCCCCCTCAAAAACAGGCGGCGGCATTTCTGGTATCACAAGGAATCCACCACTACGTGGTACCCCTTGTGATGAAAGTCGGAACCATCCTGAATTATGCTTCGCATAATGGTTCCTCCTCTTCAACAAACTTCTCAAGGTCTCCCGCCGACGTCACCTTCGTATTCCTCTCATCACCGGGTATCATTGCTATCTTCATCCCGGCCATTACCGCAGGCTCGCTCGCACCGTTTATCTTATATATCTCTGATGGCATCAGGCTTTGATTAGCCATATGATATGGCTGCAGCCTGAACAGCTCCGGTGCCTGCCCTGCATATATCTTGCTTCTGTCAAGAAGTCCTGTTATTCCTTTTCCGTCTTCGCTAAGATATACGGTATCCTTCATAGGAAGCACGGGCATTACACCGTCATATCCCGGAAGTGCATCATAGCAGGCTGCGATAAGCTCCTGTGTGATATAGGGACGGGCTGCGTCATGAACAAGGATCGTGTCATTGTTATCGTCTGCTTCCGAATTCAGCAGAATGCCGTCCTTATTGTCTGTGTCATATCTGATGCTTTCGGATCTGTTTCCCGTTATCTCCAATATATGCTCAATAGCGTTAAATATTGACAGCTGCCTCGTATCTCCCGGCATTGCAAATCCTATTATCCTGTCTGTCGGCAATTCCGCTGCCCTGGCATCCTTAAGGATTTCATCCTTCCAGGCTTCATCAGCTGCTATTACCACCTTGTCTATATAGGAGCTCTGCAGAAGAACACCGAGAGCTTCTGTTATCATCATGTGTCCGTTTCTTCTGACATATTGTTTCGGGATTTCCGATCCCGTTCTTGTTCCTGTCCCGCCGGACAGAAGTATTGCATAATTCATAATAAGAATCCTTTTTTCTGTTTACTGTTTACTGTTTTCTGCGCTCCCTTATCTTTACTCCCTGATCCGTGATCATACCTTGCTTGCATTATCAGAGTTAAGCTCTATCCTTATATTAGTGCTTGACCCTTGTACAGTTTTATTAAGCAACTGATATAAGATCGGTTAAACGGTGAGTCTACAGATCCCCGAAGCGCTTTGCACCAAAGTCCGGGAAGCGGATCCAATAATTGTCAACGTTATTATTGCCATTGTTCTTCCTTATATACTCGTCAAAATCAAACCTCTCCATGCCCATAGCTCGAAGATGCTCACGATAAAACATACAGCCTTCCTTCATGGTCCGGCGTTGAAAGAAAGCATTTATATTACCATAGCTTATTCCCCATATGGCAAGCTCCGGAGGAAACAGCTTTCCTTCATTTAAATCGACTGCCCTCACAAGTTCCCTGTTGCATATTTCAAAATCAAGCAGCGGCATATCGAGATAATAAAGTATTCCCTTAAGGTTGTTTATCAGCCTGACCTCTGCCATAATTCATTCATCCTCTTCTCGTATTCCAATGCAAATTCAGTCTTAAGCACATCCCCGTATTTAAATCCCTCTTTGTTTCCATATATTGACCGTAATCCGTATTCCTTATCCAGCAGCTCCAGCATATCAAACGGATCCTCCCCATATGGCGCAACATACACATGGTTCATCGCTTCTTCAAATGTTCTGTATTCATCCCTGTAAGGATCATTCTCGAAAAGTCCCATCCCGCTGTCAAACACAAGAGGTATTTCGAATTTTCCGGTGTGAACGTTATAAAACAGCCCGAAATTCCTTGTATGCCTGTCAACTTTTTAATTAGTTGAATCGTGCCGGCTTCTTTTCAATCCGCTGCTTCACCAACCTTAGTAACTTCATCAGCTCTGAGTTCAATACGTGCACCGGTGCCGAACATTTCAATGGTCGATATAACGGTCCTGCGCCTTAGATCCACCCTCTCAACCGT
>JAEEHY010000060.1 GCA_016281085.1 Lachnospiraceae bacterium | reverse complement strand
TTTACATGTTTCTGATATTTTTATAAAATATAACTATTCAGAACAGCACATAAATTTTAAAATATGAACTGCCAAGTTTACTTGAGCAGGGCATATTTTATAAATTTAAATATTTGAGCAGCACGAATGTCATAAGGCTACGGATTCCTTATGACATTACCTGTTCTGAATAGTTACAAAAATCATATATCCGAGGCAGGGCGGATCATAAGATCTGATACTCCGGAGGTGGATTGATGGAATCTGGACAGAACAATGTAGTGCTTGTCGCGATGAGCGAGGGTATTATCGTTAAAGGAATAGAAAGAAAGCTGAGTGATACAGGAATAAACGTTTCATATTCGGCGCCTCTTGTTAACCAGCTTAGCCGGTATGAGGAAACGTCGGCTGTATATGTCGTTTATATTGCCGGTGATCTTGATTCCATGATAGATGCGTTGGTATATGTAAATGATGTTGTCAAGGAGACCGAGAAGGATCTTCTTGTTATCTGTGAGAATACCGAACGGAATGATCTGCACAGAGACATTCCCGGATTAAGAGTTACGGAGTGGTTTATAAGGCCGCTGGATATGGAAGCTTTCGTATACGGGGTTAATAAGCTTCTGAAGGCACGTGCGAGCAGGATGAGCGCCAGGAGTATACTGGTGGTTGATGACGATCCTTCGTATGTACGGATTGCAAGGGAGTGGCTTAAGGATGATTATCAGGTGTTTATCGTGACCTCGGGTATGCAGGCGTTGACTTTCCTTATGAAGAAGACGGTCGATCTGGTACTCCTTGATTACGAAATGCCGGTAACTACCGGGCCGCAGGTTCTGAGGATGCTGAGGAGTGAACCGGATACTGCCGGTATTCCCGTTGTTTTTCTTACCGGTATAGGCGATGCCGAAAGCGTTAAGCAGGTTATAGCTCTTAAACCGGATGGATATATACTCAAGTCTACATCAAAGCCCGATCTTTTGCGCTGGTTGAAGGTGTTCTTTTCCAACAGATAGTAAGGGCGGATTTGATGGTGAATTCACATTATGAAGGAATCTATTGTCTATACCAATGATAATTGTATAGGTTGCAATAAGTGCATTAAGGTGTGCAGTGCCATAGGAGCGTGTGTATCGCGGGAGGAGAGCGACAAGGCTCACATTGTGGTTGACGGCAGCAAATGTGTTGCATGCGGAAGCTGTATTGATGTTTGCGAACACAATGCAAGAGAATTCCTTGATGATACTGAAAGATTCTTTGAAGATCTTCATGGCGGTGAGAAGATTTCTGTTTTGCTTGCGCCGGCTTTTAAGGCTAATTATCCGGATGAGTATGAGAAGGTACTCGGCGGTCTTAAGGAGCTGGGTGTAAATCGTATCATAAGCGTTTCGTTCGGAGCGGACATTACCACATGGGGTTATATCAATTACATAGAAAAGTACGGATTTGTGGGTGGGATTTCCCAGCCGTGTCCTGCGCTGGTTGCCTACGTGGAGCGTTATCTTCCGGGGCTTATTCCAAAGCTTTTTCCTGTTCAGAGTCCTCTTATGTGTGCGGCTGTTTATGCGCGAAAGGAGCTTGGGATCACGGACAGATTTGCTTTTATCAGCCCGTGTATTGCCAAGAAGATGGAAATAGATGATGAACACAATGCAGGTCTTGTGCAGTACAATGTCACCTTCGATCATCTGATGAAATACGTGCGTGCCAACAATCTCGCCGGTAATCCAGAAAAGAGCGAGATAGAGTACGGACTCGGTTCATATTATCCAACACCGGGCGGCCTGGCCGAAAATGTAAGATGGTTCCTCGGAGATCAGGTGTTTATACGGCAGGTAGAAGGAGAGAAGCATCTGTACGAGTGGCTTCACCGTAATGAGAAAGTGATCGGGAGCGGGAGTACTCCGTTTCTGTTTATTGATGCACTTAACTGTAAGAATGGCTGTATATGTGGGACTGCTGTGGATCCGGAGAGAGCGGATACGGATGAAGCGCTGTACAATCTGCTGCGCATCAGGGAGGAAGTAAAGAAGGAACAGAAGGGAAATGCCTGGTCCAGAAGTGATACTCCAAAGGAGAGGCTTGAGGCTTATAATAGGCAGTTTGAAAATCTGAGGCTTGAGGATTATCTGAGGGGATATACCGACCGTTCGGAAAGCTGCGGTTATGTTACTCCGTCCGAGGAAGAACTGGATGAAATATTCCTGAGCATGAATAAAAGGACTGAGGATTCGAGAAACATTAACTGTACCTGCTGCGGATACGACAGCTGCAGGCAGATGGCCTATGCGATATATAACGGCTTTAATCACAGGGAGAACTGCATATACTACGAGAAGACAATGGTGCATGAGCTTGAGATCGAGAAAGAGATCGCACAGCATGCGACAGAAGCGAAGAGTAACTTCCTTGCCAATATGTCTCATGAAATACGTACACCCATTAACGCTGTCCTTGGAATGGATGAGCTTATTCTCAGGGAATGTGAAGAGGACAATATCCGCGAATATGCCGTGAACATACAGCGGTCGGGAAATATGCTTTTATCGCTGGTTAACAATATTCTTGATTTTTCCAAGATTGAAGCGGGGAGGATGGAGCTTGAACCCGAGAGATATGATTTTGGAGCTCTTATAAGGGATATTGTGGATATAACCAGGCCGAGAGCTGAAAGAAAGGGTATAAAGCTGTATACGGAGGTAGACGCTGCAATACCCAGATATTTGTTTGGAGATCCCGTCAGGATCAAGCAGTGTATATCCAATATACTCACGAATGCCGTTAAATATACCTCACAGGGGCATGTTAAGCTGAGTATCAGGCTTATTGCGTTTAATGAAGGGAGCGCAACGATTGATATAAGCATTGAAGATACCGGAATAGGAATACGGGAAAAGGATATTGAACGATTGTTTACCGCCTTTGAACGTATAGACGTGCGCAGGAACCGTACTGTTGAAGGAACCGGACTGGGAATGAACATAGTTCAGAGCCTCCTTGCTCTGATGGACAGTAAGCTTAATGTGAAAAGCGTATACGGAGAAGGCTCATTGTTCAGCTTCGAATTGGAACAGGAGGTATTGGCGAAGGAAGTTATCGGAGATATAAATAAGCAGAGAGAGGATGAACATAAGTCTTACACAGAGTCATATATTGCTCCGCATGCACGGATTTTGATGGTGGATGATGCCGAGATGAACCTTAAGGTTGGAGCAGGACTTCTTAAGATGACACAGATACAGGTTGATACTGCACATAGTGGGGAAGAAGCACTGAAGAAGCTTGAGGAAACCGAATATGATGTGCTTCTGCTTGATCATATGATGCCGGAAATGGACGGTATAGAGCTTTTCCACAGGATCAAACAGATGGAGAATAACGCAAACAGCGTAAAGCCGTGTATAATCCTTACTGCAAATGCGGTATCAGGTGCAAGAGAGTTCTATATCAATGAAGGCTTTGATGATTATATGGGCAAGCCTTTGAACGGAAAAGCGTTGGAGAAGCTTCTGGCCGGATATATTCCGGATGAAAAGCTTATATATAAGAAGAAAGAGACCGATGCTGAGGATGAAGTGCCTGAACGTTACAGGGATCTGGATGGTATCGATGCCTTAGCCGGAATCCGTAATTGCGGCTCAATTGATGACTACAGGTCCGCACTTGGTATTTTCTATGATACGATAGATGCGAAGGCCGATGAGATAGATGATCTGTATAATAAGAAGGACTATGAGGGTTACACGATAAGGGTGCATGCACTTAAAAGTTCGGCCCGTATTATCGGTGCGGAGGAGCTCGCGGCAAAGGCGCAGGAGCTCGAGAACGCTGGGAAAGCGGGTGATTCCTTATATATCAGGTCTAACCATGACAGCTTTGTTTCCGAATACAGACATTATCTGGAAGTGCTGAAGCATGTCTGCGCGAAGAAACAGTCCGGTGAAGCAAAAGACGGATCTGATAATGATAAGGTTCCTTTGGCGGATGAATATATAATGAAGGAAGTGTACGAAGAGGTACGTCGGGCAGCCGAAAACATGGATATTAGTGCAATAGAGGATGCCCTGGGAGAACTTAAGGGTTACAGACTATCCGGCAGGGATGCTGAGGTTATCGGAAAGATAAAAAGTTGCTGTGATATTTTTGATTATGACGGAATCATTTCTACAATATATTGACGAACGCTGATATACCAATACAAAATATTGGCGTTATGTCTACTTGCATATTTTTAACTGTCCCTTTTATTACATTTTTATTTAAAAAGAATCCTTAAAAACACTGGAAATATCTGTATTTATTTGATAGAATAAAACAGAATATGAAATTATTTGCGCTTTTGCATTTTTTTATGTTAACAAGACAATCATTATAGTGAGGGAGAAGACATGAAAAACAACAAGACAAATTGGGGGTTAAGAGGTGCTGTGATTCTGCTGGCATTGATCATCTTTGTTGCGGCAGGTAACCGGAACGATACATATGCCAAGACAAAAGAGGATAATAACAGTAAGGTTGTCGTTAATGACAAGGACGGGAACATAAGCAGTGACGATTATAAAGACAGGATGGTCGTGCTGTTCGCAAAAGCGGCAAGTGAAAATAAATCTGTTATGACCAAGGTGGATCAGCTCAAGGATTATTATGAGGATCTTGGTTCTGAGGTCGTAGTGGTTGAGATTGAGTTCGATAATGAAGGTAACACTAACGTTGATGTTACCGGAGATGTTGCATCTGTGCTTTCGAAGCTTGGAGGCGGCAATGATATGCAGGGCCTGATGCAGAAGATGGCTCAGAAGGGCTTCTCAAATGTGGATATCATTGTTGTGGACAAGAACACGAAGGTAGAGGATTTCTATGTGAAAGATGCCGGAAAGGCTGAAGATACCGGAAAGGATAAAGACAAAGATAGTGAAGAAACAGCAGAGGAAGCTGATGCAGAAGTAAAAGAAGATGCAGATACTGAAGAAGATGAAGAAGTTACCAAAGAAATAAAGGGTACTCTTTCCAAGGATGATGACGCAGATAAAGATAAAGAAGAAGTAGAGGATGCAGACGCCAAGAAAGATGAAGCGGATAAGGAAGAAGTAAAGGACGCAGACGCTAAGGAAGAAGAAACAGATAAGGAAGAAGTAAAGGACGCAGATACCAAGGCAGAAGAAGCGGATAAAGAAGAAGTAGCAGTAAAGAGTGCAGATGATAAGAAGGAAGAAGCAGATAAAGAAGAAGTAAAGGACGCAGACGCTAAGGAAGAAGAAACAGATAAGGAAGAAGTAAAGGACGCAGATACCAAGGCAGAAGAAGCGGATAAGGAAGAAGTAAAGGATGCAGATGCTAAGAAGGATGATGCTGAAGCGGAAGATGCAGAAGTAAAAGATGCAGAAGTAAAAGATACAGAAAAGACGGATGATAATGACAATAATACCGTAGAAGAAGAAAAAACGGATGTTGAAAAGGAAGAAACAACCAATAAGGAAGAGGTAAAAGAAGAAGAAAAAGAAGCAGTAGAAGAGGAAGATAAAGTTGATGCCGAAGCAATCCTTGCAGATGCTCGCAAAGAGGCAGAAGCGATAATTGCAGATGCAAAGAAGGAAGCTGAAGCAGCAAAGAAGGAAGCTGAAGATGAGGCTGCCAAAATAAAGGATGCAGCAAACGAAGAAGCGGAAGAGATAGTTAAGAATGCGAAAGAAGAAGCCGAAGAAATAACCAATAAAGCAAAGACAGAAGCGGCGAGCATGACAGAGGATGCGAAGTCAGAAGCTGAGGAGATCACGGTTAATGCCAATCTGAAGGCTGATGAGATAACCGATAAAGCAAAAAAAGACGCCGAAGAGATAACAAGCGCTGCAAAGGAAGAAGCATTAAATATAGAAGAGAATGCCAAGGCAAAGGCTGAGGAACTGACCAAGGCTCCCGAGAAGAAGAGCGAACCCGCTTCTGATGAAGTTGTCAAAGAAGAAACGGATGAGAAGCAGAAGGAAGATGCCGTAGAAGCACAGGATGAGAAGCAGAAGGAAGATACCGTAGAAGCACAGGATGAACAGCAGAAGGATGATACAAAGGAATCAGAAGATACAAATGTGAAGGAAGATGCGGAAGCTGTATCGAATGTGGACGCAAATGCGGATTCTGTGATCAAAAACAATGATGAAGCTTCGGACGATAACGAAGTAGCGATTGACAGTGATGGATCGTATGAAGTAGTAAAAGGTGACTGCCTCTGGAATATTGCGAAGGCAGCATATGGTGATGGCACAAAATGGGTTGAGATCTATAACGCAAATGCGGATTCGATCAATAATCCCGATCTTATATATATCGGGCAGACATTCGTAATACCGAATTTAACATCTGCTGCCTGATACGAAATCATCCAAAATCAAAAAAACAGTTGGGTTTTCAGAAGTTCATTCTGCGTTGAATTTCTGATGATACCTTGCGCCCTTTGAATATGATCACGGCAATAAGAGAGACCAGGCCTAACATGAGGCATATCGTCCATACGAGACCGGTATCAATATGCTTTGCCTTGAGAACGGCGTACACTATAAATATCAGCAGAATATTTTCGAGAAGATATATCATTGCGTTGTCCGATGTATCTGTCATTGACAGCGCTGTATTTGCCAAAAGAGCGGCTCCTATCAGTATCGGAACGACCATAAAGGCCATGATGTCAAAGAAATCAAAGAAATTTCCGGTTATGAGCAGAAGAATACATATGTGAAGTATGCTTATGCTCACTACACGCGAGGGTACGAAAAGCTTCTTGATATTGCTCGACAGATCCCATTCAAATACAATGAACCACAGTGAAAATATAAGGCTGTAATGTTTTCCGTTGTTTAAATTTAACAGAAAATCAAGGGACAGCCCCACCACAATTACGGCCAGGACGACGAATAGCTGAAGCTTGTACAGAAAGGCCTGGGTTTTCAGCCTGGTCGGAGTGGGCCAGTTGTTTTCGGTTGCTTCTCCCGAGAGTGAATTCTGGCATAACGGACATGTGTCCGTGCGTCCGCCTATCTTAATATTGCAATTCATGCATGTTTTCATGTTGTTTTCCTACTGTTCCCTATACTAAAACGATGCCGCTGATATACGTATTAACGGATAATTTCCGTGGCGAAGAGACTGATCTCTGTCCCGGTTTCCTTTAACATACTCAAAAGACGTCTTATTACTCCTGTCCCCGAATACGCGCTTGCAATTCCGAGGACAAGGTCGTTACCGTAACTGGTGGCGGTAATGAACAGATTGTCCGTACTGCAGAAATCAGTAAAATAATTGATGTATTCCTGTGTTTCCACGGGCATATTTATCCTTCCGAGATTGGAAAGGATTGCCGTGACGGTCTTGGTTTCCCTTTTTGAAAACAGCTTTACGACCGGCTGCTTGACAAAGAGAGGAACCATCCTCGCAAGGAAGAGCTGTTCGATGTTCTGGTATCGGTTCATCTGCTCCTTTACGCGTTCGGGTTCGATTCCGGCCTTGAGTTTCGTATCAAACTCATGTGCAAGAGCTTCCAGTGTCTCATTTCCGGTGATCTTGTGTGAAACATCAATATTGTTGAAGAAATTACGCAATGTATCCGAAGGATAATAATTTCGTAGATTTACCGGAAGAGATATGGTTATGGGATGCTTGCGCTGCCTTAGGGGCACGTTGGCCTGTATGGAGAGCATTAGCATGGCTCCGAGCATACTTGTGAGACTGACTCCCAGTTCCTTGCTTTTTGTAAGCAGTTTGTCTGCCTCCAGATGAACCTCGATATATCTGAGCTGATTGTACGGCAGCTTTCTTTTTGAAATCTGGAAAGCTCTTTCCTTTTTGTTTAATATCTGTTTGGGCAGTATGGACGGTTTGTCCTCTGCATCATAGAAATGATCGTAGCTGTTCCTGAACCTGTCATCCGAGGATGCCGTATCCTGAAGTGATACTGCGTTCAGGTTATCCGGATGCCTGAGCCTTAAGTAGTTGAGTGTAAGCAGCTTAAGGAGCATAAATGCGCCTGTTCCGTCGCTTATGGCATGAGACATATCTATATTGATCCTGTTTCTGTAGTATGAAACGAGGTAGTGGAGTACACCTTTGTAGCCGGTTCCGTAAAGAGAAGGACACGGACCGAAGGTTTCGGGAACCACCTTGGGTTCTGCATCGGTCTGTTCCAGATAATTCCAGAAGAATCCCCTTCTTATACGGACCTGAAACTGCGGACGTTCCCTGATGGTCAGATCGAGAGCCTGCTGCAGTATATTCGCGTCAATCTCCTCGTTGAGCGTACAGCTGACACGGATTGAACGGGGATTGCGTGCATTGTGGGTTGCCAGGAATACTTTGGCTACGTTGTCAAGTTTATACCAATTGTCGTTCATGTCTGATTTCCCGAAAATCCAGATTTTGAGTAACTGTTCATAACAGCGGAAAACGAAATATCCTGAAACTGTCTGAATAGTTGCGATTTTGATTCAATAGTAATAGAATACCATATTTTGATGTGAAATAGTAGTCTAAATCAAAATGTTGATTTTTGCAGATTTATGTAAACCAAAATAACTTGAAAATTTAATGCTTTATGTTGTAGAATGGTAACTATTCAGAACAGCACAAATATTTTAAAATATGACTCTCATGCTTGCATGAAAGAGGCATATTTTAAAAATATCAATGCAGGAGAAGCTTATGAGGATACTTGTGATAGGAGGAAGTTATTTCTTCGGCAGATGGTTTGTACAGCTTGCGCATAAAGAACATGAAATAACGGTTTTGAATCGTGGGAATATTGCCGTCGGTCTGGAAGGGGTTACCGAGTTGAAGGCTGACAGGCGTGATGACGGTCAGCTGTCCGCTCTGTCGCTTGAGTCGGTTAAATTTGATGCTGTCGTTGATTTCTGTGCATATAACAGGGGAGACATTGCCGGAATTCTCAGCTTTCTGGATACGGATGCACTTTCCGTTTATATATTTATAAGTACGGTTGATGTATACAAGAGGGGGAGCGCAGTACCTTCCTCGGAGCTTACTCCTTTTGAAGACAGGAGGGCAGAGGGCGATGAGGGAGCTTATATCGAAGGAAAGATCGCTCTGGAGCATGAGCTTGTAAAGGAATGCCAAAGGTATGGAATAAAGCCTGTTTCGATACGTCCGGCGGTACTTTACGGTCCGGGTAATTACGCGCCGAGGGAGAATATGTATTTCGAATGGATCGCCGGGGCGGGACAGATAATACACCCTTTGGGAGCTTCGGGACACTGGCAGATGATATATGTAAAGGATGCGGCCGGTGCACTTAAGGTACTGCTTGAGAAACCGGTTGAGGAAATAAAAGAGGCATACAATTTCTGTACCGGGGAGCCGGTGGATTATGATCTGTTTGAAGCTTCGCTGAAAGAGGCATACCGGTTGATGGGCAAAGAAAACGGATACGAAGTGATAAATGTTGCCGTGGAGGATGTTGCATCACAGAGGATACCACTTCCTTTTCCTCTGTTTGAAGACGAGTCGGAGACTTATACCCACGAACGTTATGATGATCTGGCAGTTGGTCAGACATCGCTGAGTGAGGGGCTATGTAATTGCCTGAAGGTATATTCATTTAATGGGCGTGCGTGATTTTACAGTCAAAAAGCATTGACGAAATGTGCTTGTAATATTACTATTATATATAGTGTGAATTTGTGAGGAAGGGGCATAAAAATGCAGAGATATTTTCAGCCGGAGATAGAAACGGCGACGCGCGAAGAGATAGTAAAGATACAGAATGAGAAGATAGTAAAGCAGGTCAGGCATGTGTATGACAATGTTGAGTACTACAGGAACCTGATGGATGAAAAGGGCGTAAAACCCGAGGATATTAAGGGGATAGACGACATTCACAAGCTTCCGTTCCTTAAAAAGGACGATCTGAGGGAATGCTATCCGTACGGACTTCTGGCAACAGATCTTAAGAACTGCGTGAGGATACATTCCACATCCGGAACAACGGGGAAGAGGGTAGTGGCTTTTTACACGCAGCATGACGTAGATCTGTGGGAGGAATGCTGTGCAAGGGCTCTTGTTGCGGCCGGCGGTTCAGATGAGGATGTAGTGCAGGTGGCATACGGTTACGGATTGTTTACGGGAGGAGCCGGGCTGCATGGCGGAGCCCACAAGCTGGGTGCCATGACTTTGCCGATGTCATC
>JAEEHY010000059.1 GCA_016281085.1 Lachnospiraceae bacterium | reverse complement strand
ATAGGAGAGCAGGGAGCAGAAGTAAATGTAAGCTACACAGATCCGAGACTTCCGGGATCGGTAACACTGACGAAGGTAAGCGAGGACGGAAACAAGACCCTTGAGGGAGCGGTATTCGAGTTGTACTCAAAGACACCGAGGACATCGGGACAGGCAGCGGCGAGCACGGTATTCACGGATTCATACTACAGGTACGGAACGTACACAACGGATGCAAACGGACGTATAACCGTAAGCGACCTGCCTTGGGATGACTACTTCTTCGTGGAGACGGAAGCACCGGAAGGCTATGAGATCGCCCGTGACATAAGCGGAGACTCAATTGCATACACCTTCACGGTCGGAGCAGACAATGCAGGCCCTGTAAGCATAAGCCTCGGAAACATCACAAATCCCGAGAAAGAGAAGGATAGCGGAGTAGCCGGAGTAAGGGCACCGATAGCCGAGAAGGTATCGGGAGTGCTCGGAGTAAGGAGTACACCGAAGAAGGGAGTACTCGGAGCAAGGACAGGCCCTGCAACGGGAGATGCAAGTGCTATAGCACTGTGGCTTGCACTGCTGATGGCATGCGCAGGTACGATAATATGGCTGCTGGCATCCGGAAATAAGAGAAGAAAAGCAGGTAAATAATGAATTTTCGCCTGCAGGAAGCGGGATTACAACTAAATAAGAAAGGCCGACCGAAAATAATACGGTCGGCCTTTTGAATATCATGTTTTGAATATCGAATAATTCTGTTATAATCAATAAGGAGCGTGTGCTGAATAGTTATAAAAGTAATAAAAGATCAAACGACTGCGATACTGGGACGGGTCTTGCAGTATAAAGGGGTACAGATCAGGGATTTAAAGATGAATAATAAAGTAAGGATAATAGCAATAATAGTGGCATCTCTGGGTGTGGTGATCTCTGCATTCATGGTATTTAAAACGTATAATGAGTACAAAAAAGGTGAGGAGGAGTATTCCGCGCTTGAGAGCTATGTGAGCGAATCGTCGGTTTCGGATACATCTGAGGAACAGGAAACAAAAAAGGAACCGGAAGAAGAGGAGAAGATCCTCAAGCGTAACTATAACAGAAGTGACTTTCCTGATATGGAGATAGATTACGCGGGCCTTAAGATGGAAAATAAGGACTACATAGGCTGGATTTATATGGGAGCTGCAGGAATAAATTATCCGGTTGTACAGGGGGCGGATAATGAATATTACCTTCATAATACCTTTAAAAAGGAGCCCAATTTTGCCGGCTGTATTTTTATAGACTGCGGGGACAAGGCAGATTTCAGCATGTATAATACTTTTGTATACGGACATGCCATGAAGAATGGTTCGATGTTCGGTGATCTGAGAAAGATAAGAAAAGATGCAGGTCTGGTAAAGAACGATCCATATATATACATGTTCCTTAAAGACGGTATATACAGATATCAGATTTATGCATATTATATTGACAAAAAGGACAGCGAAATGTACAACAGCGCCGGAACTGTCAAGGAATACAGACAGTATATCCGCAATGCACTTGATAAGTCCATGGTATCGTGTGATGCCAAGCCGAGTGAAGAAGATAATTCGATAACTCTTGTAACCTGTCAGGGTGCGGGCTCTCAGAAGCAGCGTTTCTTTGTACACGGTATATTCGTTGACAGATTTCTTTATGAGAACGGTACACAGTCCGATTGATTAAAGACGGTTATTGTGGTATAAAAATGGGTAGTGGAATAAGGTAATATGGTTTACATAACACTATCCGTTTTTATTATTATAAAAAATTTAAAAAGGAGAATTAAAAGTGGTTAAGCGCATCTATGTTGAAAAGAAAGAACCTTACGCGGTAAAGGCAAAGGAATTGCATGAGGAGATAAAGAATTATCTTGGATTTAAGGATATATCCAGGGTAAGGGAGCTCATACGCTATGATATCGAGAATATTTCCGGGGAGACATACGAAAGAGCCAAGACAACGGTATTTGCCGAGCCTCCCGTTGATATACTCTATGAGGAGGACTTTGAGAGAACTGCGGATTCAAAGGTGTTCTCCGTGGAATATCTTCCCGGACAGTTTGATCAGAGAGCTGACTCCGCTGTTCAGTGTGTACGCTTCCTGAAAGAGGATGAGGAACCGATAATCAAGACAGCCGTGACATACTGCTTCGAGGGGAATATAACGGATGATGAGCTTGATCAGATAAAGGCATATTGTATAAATCCCGTAGATTCGAGAGAAACGGGGCTGAAGAAACCGGACACACTGGTTACGAACTTTGATGAGCCGGCAGATGTTGCTGTATTTGACGGATTTAAGGATATGCCGGAGGAAGAGCTTAAGAAGCTGTACGATTCTCTTTCTCTTGCAATGACGTTCAAGGATTTCCTTCATATACAGAATTATTTCCGCGATGAGGAGAAGCGTGATCCGTCAATGACGGAAATACGTGTTCTTGATACATACTGGTCGGACCACTGCCGTCATACAACATTCTCAACAGAACTTAAGAATGTTGATTTTGCGGATGGGTACTACAGAAAACCGTTGGAGGATACATATAAGGAATACCTGAATGTACATGATGAGATATTTAAGGGTAAGGACGGAAAGTTCGTATGCCTTATGGATATTGCGCTTCTTGCCATGCGTAAGCTTAAGAAGGAAGGGAGGCTTGATGACCAGGAGGAGTCGGATGAGATCAATGCATGTTCGATAGTGGTGCCTGTGGAAATAGACGGCAAGGAAGAGGAGTGGCTTGTAAGCTTTAAGAATGAGACACACAATCATCCTACCGAAATAGAACCCTTTGGTGGCGCCGCAACATGTCTTGGTGGTGCGATAAGGGATCCCCTGTCGGGACGTTCATATGTATATCAGGCCATGCGTGTAACCGGAGCTGCAGATCCTACCGTATCGATCAAGGACACACTTCACGGCAAGCTTCCTCAGAAGAAGCTGGTACGTGGTGCGGCCGCGGGTTATTCATCATACGGTAATCAGATCGGTCTTGCTACGGGATATGTTAAGGAGATATACCATCCTTCATATGTGGCAAAGCGTATGGAGATAGGCGCTGTAATGGGTGCTGCACCCCGTAAGAATGTGATCAGGGAGACATCGGATCCGGGAGATATCATTATTCTGCTGGGCGGTCGTACGGGACGTGACGGCTGTGGTGGTGCCACAGGCTCATCAAAGGCTCATACAGAGCAGTCGATAGATACCTGCGGTGCAGAGGTTCAGAAAGGAAATGCTCCTACCGAGCGTAAGCTTCAGAGGCTGTTCAGGCGTCCCGAGGTAAGCCGTCTTATAAGAAAGTGTAATGATTTCGGTGCGGGCGGCGTATCTGTGGCGATCGGTGAGCTTGCAGAGGGTCTTACGGTCGATCTTGATAAGGTTCCGAAGAAATACGCAGGTCTTGACGGAACGGAGCTTGCGATATCCGAATCACAGGAAAGGATGGCGGTTGTTGTTGCGCCTTCGGATGTTGATGAGTTCATGAAATATGCGGATGAGGAGAATCTGGAAGCAACAAAGGTAGCGGTTGTAACGAAGGAACCGCGTCTTGTGCTTACCTGGAGAGGAAAGGAAATAGTTAATATATCAAGAGCCTTTCTTGATACAAACGGAGCGCATCAGGAGACGGATGTATCGGTGGATGTCCCGGACGAAAAGGATAAGTTCTTCGATAAATATGAGATACCTGCGGTCAATGGACTGCTTAAGAATAAGACAGGCGCCGGTGAAGCATCGGATGAAGATGTAAAGAAGGCATGGCTTAGTACACTTGCCGATCTCAACGTATGTTCGCAGAAGGGACTTGTAGAGATGTTTGACGCTTCCATAGGTGCCGGTTCGGTGTTCATGCCTTATGGCGGTAAATATCAGCTTACGGAGACGCAGACTATGGTTGCCAAGCTTCCTGTGCTTAAGGGAAAGTGCGATACGGTAACCATGATGAGTTACGGTTTTGATCCTTATCTGTCATCATGGAGCCCTTATCATGGTTCCGTATATGCGGTTGTGGAATCGATGGCAAGGATAGCTGCTGCCGGCGGTGATTTCAGAAAGATAAGATTTACGTTCCAGGAGTATTTCAGACGTATGTCACAGGAGCCGGCAAGATGGAGTCAGCCGTTTGCCGCTCTGCTGGGTGCTTTCAATGCACAGCTCCGATTTGGCCTTCCTTCAATAGGCGGTAAGGATTCAATGAGCGGAACCTTCAATGATATCGATGTACCTCCTACACTTGTATCCTTTGCTGTGGATGTTGCAAAAGAGGCTGATATCATCACACCGGAGCTTAAGAAGGCAGGAAATAAGCTGGTGCTTATGAAGATAAGGAGAGATGAATACGATCTTCCGGATTATGATCAGGTAATGGATCTGTATGATAAGCTTCATGACGATATACAGAATAAGAGGATTATATCCGCGTATGCGATTGATGGTAAGGGCGTTGCCGCCGCACTGTCCAAGATGGCTTTCGGTAACTGTCTTGGTGTAAGGCTCGACGATAATGTTGGGCCGGTTGATATGTTTGGACCGCTCTTCGGATCTGTTGTTGCCGAGGTGGAGGCCGGAAAGGAAGCGGAACTTACCGCAGAGCATATTGTTATCGGAGAGGTGACGGATGACAAATACTTCAGTTACAGGAGTATGAAAATATCTGTTGAGGAAGCGCTTGACACATGGAAGGCGCCTCTTGAGAAGGTATTTCCGACGAAGGCTGTTGACGGAAATGAAAAGGTTGATGCTCCTTTGTATAAAGCCGATAAGATTTACGTGTGTGCAAATAGGGTTGCGAAACCTACAGTGTTTATACCGGTATTTCCGGGAACGAACTGTGAATATGATTCGGCAAAGGCGTTTGAAAGGGCAGGAGCAGACGTTGTAACGAAGGTATTCAGAAACCTGAGTGCCGAGGATATAAGGGCTTCTGTTGACGAATTCAGGGCAGCTATCGAGAAAGCTCAGATAATCATGTTCCCGGGTGGTTTCTCGGCGGGTGATGAACCTGACGGATCGGCCAAATTCTTTGCTACCGCTTTCCAGAACGAGGCGCTTAAGGAGGCTGTTATGAAGCTCCTTAATGAGCGTGACGGCCTTGCGCTTGGTATATGTAACGGCTTCCAGGCGCTTATAAAGCTCGGTCTTGTTCCAAACGGAGAGATCACGGGACAGAATGACAGTGCTCCGACACTTACATTTAATACAATAAACCGCCATATATCAAAGATGGTATACACTAAGGTGGTTTCAGACAAGTCGCCCTGGCTCAGAAAGGCAACACTCGGTGGGACATATGTCATTCCGGCATCGCATGGAGAGGGACGTTTCGTTGCCAATGACGAGTGGCTTAAGAAGCTTGCCGGGAATGGTCAGATAGCAACACAGTACTGCGACCCCGAAGGTAATGTAAGCATGGATGAGGAATGGAACATCAACGGTTCATATATGTCGATTGAAGGTATCACTTCACCTGATGGAAGATGTTTCGGTAAGATGGGACATGCAGAGAGAAGAGGTGACTCGGTTGCAATAAACATCTATGGCGATCAGGACATGAAGATATTCGAATCTGGAGTTGAGTATTTCAAATAAGGATCACTGATATTTTTGGAGTAAGAATATAGAAAACAGTCATTGTGAGATAGGATGGAAGAGTGGTTATGCAATTATCAAGTGGGATTAAAAAAGCAGGATACCGACCGGTTGCATTGTTTGCTGTTGTGATCTTGTTATCTGTCATGGCGCCGGGCGTAAATGCCTATGCTTCCGAGGATAATGTACCGGATGACAATTTAAACATCGTGCAGGGACAGGAAGTTATAAACAACAATGCCAATGCAGGATCCGGGGGAAACGAAGAGGCTGTATCCGGTGGAAATACAGGGCAGGCGGGAGACCCCGATCCGAAAAATGAAGAAGGCGTTGTAAACGGAACTGAAAACGGAAATGAAAACCCCGATGGAGATGCATTACCGGCGGGAGACCCCGATCCGAAAAATGAAGAAGGCGTTGTAAACGGAACCGAAAACGGAAATGAAAACCCCGATGGAGATGCATTACCGGCGGGAAATCCCGATCAGCTAAATGGAGAAAGCACTATTGAAAACGGGAATGAAGGTGAATTGATTCAGGGAACGCCGAGGATGATGTTAAGATCGTTTTCTGCACCCGGAAATTCACAGCCGGGACAGCAGGATCAGCTGTTGGGACAGCAGGGTTTTCAGCTGAGACAGCAGGATCAACAGGCCGGGCAACAGTATAATACAAACTATAACTATAATGCCAAGTTGGCGGATGAAGACGATACACATAAGACTCCTGACGGAGAGGACAGACCCGGAGGAGCTTTGCCGGGTGTTTATACGGTTGATGATCTTCATACCAATACAAACAAAAAAGAAGACTTTTCCGATGCGGATACCATTGGTATGCCGAGTATTGCAGATCAGAATCTTCCTGATGCGCCGACGAATGAGTCGCCTGCGATAATACAGGGGGCGGCTGTCGGTTACGAAAAGAGGATAAGTCCGGTTGAATATGAAACTATCGATCCGGCGAATCCCAGGCCTATGCCGTATGAGGACTACAAGGTTGTGATTACGGAACAGCAGGGTCCTGACGGAACTATGCAGAAGAAGCCTACAGGCTTTGATCAGACCTATGTTATAGTAAGGCTTGATGTGTCCGAGATAATGGAATATAAGGGAAACAGTGCCACATCCGCAAACGCGGATGAGGATAAAAGCACATCGGGTGCAACCAAGTACCTTCATGTTAAGCAGGAGGGCAACAATGCACTTATTCCCGGAGCCGGAGTTGAATCCAAAAATGCGGATGAACAGGCAAAGGGAGGAAATCAGTTCACCACACAGACAGGTGAGAGAACAGGTGCCTACAGTATTGACTATCTTATCAAAAAGGCTACAGATAAGATCACGGGTATCGTAAAGCCTTATGTTGATGTCCTTTTGTTTGCAACTTCATCAGTTGTTGCCGGCGCGGATGCCGGAAAGGAAAACGTACCGGACGGAGATATAAAGCTTCAGATGTATGTTGACGAAACTCTTGATTACAATCCGTCTCTTGAATATGATCCTCTTTCGACAGATGTCAATCATGCCACAAACTGTCTTGCCAAGTTTTTCGATGCGACAAAAGTGGCAGCGGAGAAGATTTCCCGTTATCTCGTAAAGGGAAAGGATCTCAAGCTTGAGGTGGCCGTAGAGAATTCCTATGGAGAAAAAAAGGATACAGGGACATCCTTCTGGTCTCTGAATAAAGCATTCGAAAAACCGTATTATGATCTCGAAGCAGACGCATCTGCGGATGATCCGGGATGCGGAAGAGATATAAAGCTTATCAGCGAGGTTGCAATAACAGACAGTCTTGGCCTTGAGGGAACGTCAGAAACACAGCTTAAGAAACGTACACTTGATGTAAACAGCTATGATGTCCAGATCGCAAACAATACATCAGGTGAAGGCGGTGGTTATTCGGATGGCTTCACGATTACGAATGCCTGGCTTAAGATTAAGGACAGCTCAGCAACAACCGGAGCCGAAATGGCGATAGGAAATAATGCGCGTTTTGTGATCGACAAAGGCGGAAAGCTCATCATTGATGAGACCTGTCAGCTTGAAATAGAGTGGGACGGAGCATCGACAACCAATCCCGACGGATCACCCGCTCAGAATCCCGATACTCTCAATAACGGTGTTCTGGATCTGAGAGCAGGTGGAACAATTGAAAATAACGGTATTATCAGCATAGAGGGGTTCGAGGGTAAGCCTCATGCACAGGGCGGTGCGGTAATCCCCGTTGCCGGCTGCGGCGAAATGACGATAAATGAAGGCTCCACACTGGTTAATAACGGTTGTATGGTTGTAAACGGAAGATTTTACAATCTCGGAACACTTGAAAATAACGGAAGATATGATGATGTAATAAGCTCTAACGATCCCGACAAGGGAAGATTTGATTATCATAAGGGAATCCAGATCGCATGGAAGGATGATGTTACGCAGGAAGGAGTCGTACCCGGAGAACTTAATAACGGAAAGAAGGGTGATAAGATTGTAAGGACTGCAACACTCAATAATAACGGAGACATCGTTTTGACTCCCGGTACCATAAACAATTACGGGATAATAAATACCGAGAAGGGTAATATCTATCTTGCAGCCGCAACAGAAGCGATAATTCCCATTGAACCGGATCCCAATAATCCGACGGTTGTGACGAAGCGTATTACATTAAATCCGCCCAAAGGAAGCGTTGTTAACAACTTTGACGGCGGCGTTATCAATGGTATTCAGAATATTAAGAGAGCCTTGGTAGCTCTTAATGATAATATAGGATTTGGAGCTATGACGGTTTATAACGTAGTAACTCCTACGGGAAGTGATCCGCAGATATGGAGGGTAAATGATTACAATGATCTTCTGCCCCGTCCAAATACTG
Organism: Lachnospiraceae bacterium; assembly: GCA_016281085.1. GTDB lineage: Bacteria > Bacillota > Clostridia > Lachnospirales > Lachnospiraceae > UBA2868. The sequence goes on along the minus strand of JAEEHY010000059.1, from coordinate 1,969 downwards.
ATGAAACCGATGATGATTCTTCAACAGACAGCGCGGAACAACAGCCTGCGTCAGATCTGCTGCTTGCACTGTCTGACGTGAAATTCCTGATAGATGATACTTTGGTTAACGGTAATATGAGCATCCTGCTGTACAGCGACGGAACATTCACGATTTCGGATTCCGGAAGAGAGGTTATAAAAGGAAGATTTGCAGTGGTAGATGATGAGCTTGTGTTCATACTTCCTGATGGTACAGTGGTGAAGTCAGTGATCGACAGTAATGGTAATTACGTATTTACCGTAAAGTTTTCTGACGGATCGGTCATCACCTTTAAGCTGACAAAGGATGAAGTGTTAAGAATAAAGGCTGCTCTTACGCAAAGAGCATAGGTTCAAATTTGAAAATACAGGAATTATGACAAAAACCCTCCGAGTGATCCGAGTGATCACGACGGAGGGTTTGTTTATCTTTTTATGTCGTTTTGGTTTTCCGCGTGGCTTTAATCGAATTCAAAGCCTAAGATATCGCCGGTTTTGGCATTTATATCATATTCATATTCTCTTCCGTTTGCTATGAATTCAATCTCATATTTCTTTATTCCGTCATCCAGATCAAGCTTTGACTTCTTAAGAAAAATCTTATCCTTTGTGAGCTTGGCATCCGCAAGAGCGATATCAAGTGCCCTTTCCTTGGATATTCCGCCCGCTACGTTTTCCATCTGAGCATCATTCAGTTTATTTAATTCGTCATTCATGATCAATATCCTCCTTTATGACGTGTTATCACGTTTTTTGTGTTCCTATTTATTTATACGACATTATCTCCGAATTGGCAATAAATATATAGGCCCTGTTTAAGATGAGCAACAGAGCTGAGCAGTGATTTTGTTCTTTACATAAGAGGAATTTCATGCTAAAATACTATACGTTGCGTGACCTGTTCCGGGTTTTGGGAATTCCGGCCCTGTACTCAGGCAGGCCTTATAATTGCAAGGTATAAATGGTATTGATGACGGAAGCTTTTTCTTCATCTGTTATCCTGACGCCTTGCAATGAATATTCGAAATGGAGGAAAAGAAATGATAAGCAAAGAGAAAAAGACAGAGATCATTAAGAAGTATGCGGTAAAGGAAGGCGATACCGGTTCACCGGAGGTTCAGGTAGCGGTTCTTACAGAGAGGATCAAGGAGCTTACCGAGCATCTTAAGTCTAATCCGGGCGATCATCATTCCGCAAGAGGTATGTATAAGATGATCGGTCAGAGACGTGGTCTGCTTGCATATCTTAAGAAGAAGGATATTGAACGTTACCGTTCACTTATCGACAGACTTGGCTTAAGAAAGTAATCATTAAGGATATAAATGAACGCAGTCAGGCATGGGCATGTGTGTGACTGCGTTCGTTTGATTTTTAAATAAGTTACAAAGACGGAAGTGCTACCCGAGACCACTGAAGTGTTTATGACCCCATGTGTTCTAAATCGTGTCAGCTGCAGGATCTGTATATCGGTGAATATGCGGATGATGAAGCGTCGAAGAAGCCTGCGGGGGTTTCCGGATGAACCGGGATATCGTGAACAGTTCAGTAGTTTCGGTACATAGCTTCCGTCTTGAAATAAACTATCAAGAAAAGGAGAAAAGTATGTACAAGAGTTTTTCGATCGAAATCGGCGGACGTACCCTCACGGTTGATGTTGGACGTGTTGCCAAGCAGGCTAACGGTGCCGCACTTATGCATTACGGAGATACTACAGTATTGTCTACGGCTACAGCATCGGACAAGCCGAGAGAGGGAATTGATTTCTTCCCTCTGAGTGTGGAATTTGAAGAGAAGATGTATTCGGTAGGTAAGATACCCGGAGGCTTCAACAAGAGAGAGGGTAAGGCAAGTGAGAACGCAGTGCTTACGGCACGTGTCATAGACCGTCCCATGCGTCCGCTTTTCCCTAAGGATTACAGGAATGACTGTACTCTTAACAACCTGGTATT
>JAEEHY010000058.1 GCA_016281085.1 Lachnospiraceae bacterium | reverse complement strand
TCGGCATATGATCTTGCAAGGATCGGACAACTGATATTGCAGGGTGGAGAATATAACGGCAAAAGGATAGTATCACAAAAGTACCTGGATGAAATGCTTACACCATACCTTAAGCTTGATGAACGATTCGGGTCCATGAATTATGGTTACTTATGGTATAAGCCCTTTGATGACAGGAAAGTGTATGCAGCGATAGGTGACAGCGGCAATATAATCTATGTCAACAGGGAACTAAACGTATCTGTCGGGATCACGGGAACATTCAAACCGAGGATATTTGACAGGATAGAGTTCATCGAGGAAAAAGTGTTGCCGGTATTTTTACAAACATAAAAGGGAAGCTGATTGAGAGCGCAGACTTTGAAAAGCCTTATGATGCGTTTGACACTTTCACGGGGCTTATGGACAGCTTAAAAACCGATAAATATGATCCCTCAGCCTGTTCCATGGGTATCATATCAGCAGTCAGGCTCATGAATGAAAATCCGGAAGTGACATTTGAGAAAGCGCTGCCCACTACGACAACGGAAGCAAGTGCCAAAAAATTCCTTTCCCAGATCTCAAAAGAAGATATTGAAAGGGTTATCGAAGCAGCAAAAGAAGTAGTAAAATATGATCCCGTAGAATAGCCCATGGAGCTCCCGGCAAATTATGAAAAAAAACCTCCTTCTGGACAAAGACATACGTGAGCCGCTGTTTGATCATCTCGAAGAAACCTATGGAAAGATACGGATACTTGAAGAAAAGACAACAGGAAGAGCAAGAGCGGATGTTGTGATGATAACTGAAGATAAACTGTATGGTATAGAGATCAAAAGCGATGCCGATACATATGCACGCCTTAAAAAGCAGGTAAGGAACTATGACATGTACTATGACAGGAATATCGTGGTTGTGGGAAGTTCTCATGGAGAACATATTTCCGAACATGTGCCGGAGCATTGGGGGATAATCACGGTTGAAGCTGATAACGAAGGCAAAGCCGACTTCTATACCTTAAGAAATTCCCGGGATAACCCCAAAGTAAAAGACGACCGCAAGATATCGATACTATGGCGTATCGAGCTCAATAACCTGCTTAAGTTAAACGGACTCCCAAGGTATCCCGGTAAGAGTAAATTCTATGTACAACAAGCTTTGCTTGAGCGGGTTGATCACGAAATCCTATGGAAACAGGTCTGTGATGAATTATTTGAAAGGGACTATAATACAATCGGTGAGACTATAGAGGAATACAGGAAGGAAAAGCGAACGAAAAAACGCAAATAAATGAAAGCAGGTAGATAGAAATGGAAGTACCAAATATTCTGGATATAAAGCAGGAGAGCACGGAACCATTTGTCATATCGTTCATGCCCTCTGAGCGATATGCTAATGTTAACGGTTATGTACATGGCGGCATATTGTTTTTTGTCTGCGATGATATTATTGGACGATATGTAACTGCTATGGGCAGGACAGGGGCAGCTGCAGATGGGAACATCCATTACTACAGACCTGCCGAAGTCAACAAAAGACTATTCGCAAATATTAACGAACGCAAATCAGGGAAACGTCTTGGAACATATTTTGTTGAGCTTAAGAATGAGGATGATACTCTGATCGCTGATGCCTTGTTTACGGTTGTCTTTAATTCCTGACCTTACAAATTTTAAGCAGAAGGAATAGTAGAAGATACAATACATCAGAGTTATTTAAAACCAATCATAAATTCGGAGGTAAAAATGCAAAAACAGGATGAAAGAGCAGTAGAATCAATGATCAAATGCGGCCTGAGTCTGGAAGCCGTTTACGAAAGCTTTCCTCAGTTCGACAAGGCAGAAATAAAAGAACTGTTCGATAAGGTAAAAGGGATGACAGGTTCACCAAAGGATGTTATACAGATGAAGATGAACTGCTCATAGTATTATTCGTTAGCTTTGTAATATTAGTATAAAAGTAATGTCTTATTCACATTTACTTTTGTACTAATATTGTACTTAATGTTAGTCCACTTGAAAATACAGTATAATCCTACCCATTCCAGAAACAAACAGGAGAGAATCTATTATGGACGGAAGATATGAATTTCATGAATCTGACTGGAAGTTGTTTCGTAAAAAAATAGTAGACTGGCAGGAAGACCATATGGATAAGCTCAACAAGGAATATATCGCCCTGCTGAGCGAAGATAAGGATGCCTCTGAGAAATTCTGGACCTTACATGATCGGATCCTCGAGGACAAGAAAAGCGCCGGTGTCCAGGCACAAAGAAGCCGCTCAAATATGGATTATATTATCATGGAACTTCTGCGCGATGAGATCATATGCCTTAAGGATCTTGAGGAATTTTCCGATGACCTTAAAGAAAAGATGCTGACATACGCACAGAGCCTTAGAAGTCATAAACAGAATTAGATGCTTAAGGATTATCTGTAGAAAACTTCCAATTCCAATAAAGAAATGCATAAAGGAACAACGCTATGAGAATATCGCAAAAACAGGCTCTGAGAATGATCCAGGAAGATAAAGAGCTCATCATACTTGATATCCGTACCAGGGATGAATACCTTATGGGGCACATAAAAGGAGCCATTAACATCCCGAACGAAACTATCAGCAATACAAAACCCGATCTTCTTCCGGATACAGACAAAACCATATTGGTGTATTGTCAGGGAGGGATGCGCGCAGGAAGTGCTGTCAGAAAGCTGAAACGGATGGGTTACAAACATGCATACAACATGGGCGGGA
>JAEEHY010000009.1 GCA_016281085.1 Lachnospiraceae bacterium | reverse complement strand
TTGACGAATCCTCCATGAGAATTGCCGATCTTACACTCTTCTGCTTCTGTGTAAGCTGTCCGGGCATCCTGTCAGCCGCTGTACCCCTGCGCCTCGAATAGGCAAATACATGGGTCTCATAGAAATTGACTTTATCAAGGAAGCTTCGTGTTTCATCGAACTCTTCCTCAGTTTCGCCCGGAAAACCGACAATAACATCTGTTGTTATTGCCGGGTGTTCAAAATACTTTCTTATAAGCTGTACCTTTTCATAGTACTCATCAACGTCATATCTCCGGTTCATCCTCTTCAGCACTTCATTGCTTCCGCTTTGTAATGACAGGTGAAAATGCGGGCAAAACGCCTCTGTTGCACTCATGGCGTTCAAAAAATCATGTGTTATTATTCTGGGCTCGAGCGATCCGAGACGGATCCTTTGAACTCCTTCTATCGCTGCCGCCTTCCTTATTACATCAATAAGAGCTTCATTGTTATACTCTCCGCCCTTTGCTGCCATGTTGTAGGGTCTGTCAAGTCCGTATGAGCTTAAATGGATCCCGGTTATGACGAATTCCCTGCATCCTTCTTCAACCAGTCCCCTGATCTCGGATACCGTTTCATCCTCATCCCTGCTTACCACATGGCCGCGGGAATAAGGTATTATACAGTAACTGCAGTACTGGTCACATCCGTCCTGGATCTTAATGTATGCCCTCGTATGATCCGTCAGGTGGGTCAGGGGCCTGCATACAGGGGACCGGTATGCCGCCTGATCCTTGGGCGGGACATCGGAAACCTCTTCCGGCTCTGCCGATCCTCCGGACTCACTCATATATTCCTCAACAAGCCGCACTATATCCTTTTTATCCTTATTGCCTACGATAAGATCTATACTTTCATCCTTAAGGGCACCCTCCCTGTCCGTTTCCACATAGCAGCCTGCAGCTACGACAACCGCTTCGGGACTTAATGTCTTTGCTCTGTGAAGCATCTGGCGTGATTTCCTGTCCGCAATATTTGTTACTGTACATGTATTTACTATATATATATCCGCCTTTTCACTAAAGGGCACAATTTCATAACCCGAATCAGCGAAATTTTGTTGCATTAATTCCATCTCATATGCATTAACCTTACAGCCCAGATTGTGAAATGCGACTTTTTGCATAATTTTTCTCCGTTTTTTTGAACACTTTTTCAATTGACTTTTCCCGATCACCGAATTATATTGTATATGTGTCAGTGATGGGAACCATATATTGATGTATCAGATATGAACCTGCCACGTCACAATAATATCGAAAGGAGTTGACAACATGAAGACAGTACAGATCTCACTGAATTCTATCGACAAGGTTAAGTCATTCGTTAATGATATCACCAAGTTTGATTATGATTTTGATCTAGTATCGGGAAGATACGTAATCGATGCCAAGTCGATCATGGGTATCTTCAGCTTAGACCTTTCTAAGCCGATCGACCTTAACATCCATGCTGAGGACAATGCTGAAGACGTTTTGGCTGTTATCAAGCCATATATGATCTAATAATTGTTCAGAATGGTAATAAGGACAACCAAAAGGGCATTTGTCAATGGACAGAGGTCCTTTTTTTGTTGTACGAAAACCGTTTATTTCAATCCAACCATATGATCCCTGTCAAGCCTGTACCAGCGCATCTTTGCTGCCGAAGCAAGGTGGGCATATTCTTTATCGTAATCTTCCTGTCTGAAGATGTATATCACATCATCCCTTATTTTTCCGGCCTTTAACTCTTCCTTCCACTGCAGTATATTCGCATTGACTGCCTCATCAATGTCTCTTGCATAGTAGTAATTATTGATACTCCTGCCGTTCAGATAAGCAAAAAACGCAGTATCCATCATAATATCGTTCTCATTGTAAAGGAAGACCATCTCCCTGTATTTCAGATCGGTTGCAGGAAATGAAACCTTTGTCCATATGCTCGTGTTATACTGCTCTTTTGTGAAATAATTCTGTTTGGTCCTGATAACGGGAGTTGCATCAAGCACCTGCAGCAGGACAAGAAACACCATTGCTTTTATTATGATCTTCCCGCCTTTTTCCCTCTGTCCAAACATCTCAGACATCTGCCTGTATGCATAACAGAGAGCACCTGTCGTTATCAGATACATCGGAACCCATATAAACCTGCCGTTTGAACGGAATATACCCATTGCGTTTCTGATAACACGGGGAAGCGGGATACCGAACAGCTTCACACCCCCAAAAGTAACTATGGGTATCATTGCCAGCAGGGTATCTGCCATGATAACGGCAAGTGCCGCACTAAATCTTACATGCTCCTTCAGATACTTCTTTATGCCTGCCTTTTTCAGACTCTTTACCATATATACCAGACCGAATGCAGCAAGGATAAACACTCCCAGGCCAAGATAGGCATAGCCTTCATACTGCCATGCATAATACAGCTTCATGGGTTTAAGTATGACACTTCCGTACAGCGGATTGATAAATGTATTAAGATTGATAACAAAACTGCCGAAGCCTTCGTCCACGCCGCCCGACTCTCCGTAAAAAGCTCCAAAAACATAAAGGGTCAGAAGCCCCGTAAAACAAAAGGCAAAAAGATTAACGGCCTCCACAAAAAGATGCGGCCAAAGATGTTTCTCTCTTCGTACCCCTGTCACACAGTTCTCAATACATGCCGCCAGCAGGATGCTTCCGACCATCGGTACATAGTACGTATGTATACCGACACACAACAGACCCATTAAACCGTAGCTTAACAATATCCTTCTCCTGCTGTATCCGTGCCTGTTGAACCATATATACAATGCCAGCAGGATGATCCACTGTGCTCCGAGCGCCGTGTGGTAGAACATTCGCTGAAGGACGGTCGAACCCAGTATATAAACAGGGGATGAAATGAGTGCGATCATGCCGGGTGCAACAGAAGATGTTTCTTCGCTCCTGCCGGACTCACCGGCCAGCAGACTCATAACGACCAGTGATGAGATACCACCCATAAGCATGAAGCTTACGAACCCGAACAGCCCGAAGTATTGAAAGTGCATGGGCAGCACACCCCTGAACAGCTTAAAAAACAGTGCCAAAAGGGGTATTGAATCCGTAAATATCACTGACACGCTTGTAGGATAGCTTAATGTATCGATCAGTCCGACGGGGAAATGCCAGTCACTCATGCGGTAATGGCACCACCCGATGTAATGCTGTTTAAGGTCCATGTCTGTATTGAACAGCCACGCATCATATACAGGATTCAGTATCCGCAAACCGTAAACCCACAAAAAACAGGCCGCACCCAGCGCGCAGCCTGTTAAGAACAATATAAACCGGTTGTTAAGAAACGACAATAACCTCGTCTGTTTCGACAGCTTTTTTAAAGAGCTCATCTATTGTCTCCGAAAGGTTTGTTTCCGAGCGTTTGATTATGTTCACATTGGGCTTGGTCACGGGATGCTTGGCCACAAATATCGTGCAGCAGTCCTCAAACGGAAGGATCGATGTTTCATACGTGTCGATCTTTTCTGAAATCTTAATTATCTCATTCTTGTCAAAGCCTATAAGGGGCCGGAATACCGGCATCGTACACACTTCGTTTGTAGCAGCAAGTGACTGCATGGTCTGAGACGCAACCTGACCCAGGCTCTCTCCCGTTATAAGCGACAGGCATCCGTTTTCCTTAGCCAGATGCTCGGCGATCCGCATCATGTAACGCCGCATGATTATCGTCAGCTCATCATGAGGGCATTTCTCGTATATTTCAAGCTGGATATCGGTAAAGTTGATCACATGAAGCCTGACCGGTCCCGCGTACTTCGATACATACCTTGCAAGATCCACAACCTTCTGTTTCGCCCTTTCGCTCGTATATGGAGGAGCATGGAAATAAACCGCTTCCAGCTTAACTCCTCTCTTCGCTATCATATATCCGGCAACCGGAGAGTCGATCCCGCCGGACAGCAGAAGCATTGACTTTCCGCCGGTGCCAACGGGCATTCCGCCCGGTCCAGGAATGATCTTTGAATAAATGTATATCTTATCATCCCTTATCTCTATGGTAAGCAGGATATCCGGATTGTGCACGTCTACCTTCATTTCGGGCCAGGCATCAAGTATCCTTGAACCCATCTCCATGTTGACCTCCTGTGAATCCATTGGATAATTCTTGCGGGCGCGGCGGCAGTTGACCTTAAATGTCCTGTTCTTATCGGGATATTCCTCGTCAATGTACTTTATAACATCCTCCGCCAGCTTGTCAAAGCCCTCATCTTCAACGTGGACAACGGGACATATCCCCGTAATTCCAAACACACATGACAGGGCGGATACGACCTCATCATAGTCATAATCACTCATACATTCGATATTGACGCGCCCCTGCGTCTTACCTACGCTGAATTCTCCCTGTACTTTCTTCAGCGCGAAGTTTATCTGCCTTACAAGGGCATCCTCGAACATATATCTGTTCTTGCCCTTTATCGCAATTTCTGCATATTTTATAAGAAATGATGTGTAATTCATTTTACTCCTTTACTCCTGACGTCATATCGCTCACCTCTCTTTGACCGCCTGCAGTCCTTTCCCGAAAGGCTCCATATAGTAATCCGTCACACTCAGTGTCTTGTGTATTTCCTTAATACGGGAAGAAGCTCCCGCATACCCTCAAGAGCCAGATCAAGCTCTTCTTCTGTTGTTTCAACGCTCATGCTGAATCTTATTGTAGAGTCAAGCAATTCCCTCCTGACTCCTATCGCCTTAAGGGTTTCACTGATCGCAGGCTTATTGCTGGCACAGGCCGATCCTGAGGATACGTATACTCCCTTATCCTCGAGTGCATGAAGCATTACTTCGGCGCGGATCCCCTCTACCGATGCGCTTATTATGTGAGGTGCGGTTTCTCTTACATCATCTGTAAGTCCGTTTATTCTCACGCCTTCAAGCCTTCTCAGCTCATCTGTAAAATATGACTTCAATCCATACAGCCTGTCTGTCTTCTCATCAAAGCCATCATATAACAGTTCCGCTGCCCTGGCCATTCCGGCTATTCCCGGGACATTCTCGGTCCCGGACCTTAAACCCTTCTGCTGGCCGCCGCCGAACATGATCGGCCTTATCTTAACCTTATCTCCTACATACAGCAGACCAACGCCCTTGGGACCGTGTATCTTATGCCCGCTGACAGACATAAGGTCTATATGCTCCCTCACGGGACTGATCCTGACTTTCCCAAAGCCCTGAACAGCATCCACATGGAACAGCGTATCCCTGCCATGCTCCTTTATTATCCCTCCAAGCCCGGCTATGGGCTGAAGTGAACCGATCTCATTGTTTACATACATTACGGATACAAGTATGGTATCATCCCTGAGAGCCTCCCTAAGATCATCGGGTCTGACACGGCCGGACTCATCTACATCAAGGTATGTGACCTCAAAACCCTCGCCTTCAAGGTATTTACAAGGCTCCAGTACAGCCGGATGCTCTATTTTCGTTGTTATTATATGCTTACCTGTCCTTTGATTGGCCAGGGCACAGCCGATAAGAGCAAGGTTATCCGACTCGGTTCCTCCCGAGGTAAACAATATCTCTCTGGGCTTCACCTTCAGTATGCCTGCAAATACATCCTTTGCATATCTTATGTATTTCTCAGCCTCTACTCCTGCCATGTGCATGCTCGACGGATTTCCGTAATGTTTATCCATGATCTCAGACATGAACTCCCTTACTTCGTCAAAGCACCTGGTCGTCGCAGAATTGTCCAAATATGCCGTCATTATCAACTCCTGTAATAGTTACCTGTATATTTAATTCTCAAGCAAATACACCAGCCATGACAATACTGTCATGCCGGCGGTCTCGGTGCGCAGGATACGGTGACCGAGCGTTATCGGGGTAAAGCCGCCGTTTATGGCGGTCTCATACTCGGATTCGTCGAAGCCGCCTTCCGGCCCGATAAAAACGGCGATATTCTCGCCGCTCTTAATTCCGGATAACACTTCTCTTGTCTTATCCATCGCATTCATATCAAACAGTTCATACGGCAGGAGCTTAACCTCCATATCCCTGCAGTACTCTACTGCCTCCGCAAAGCTCATAACCGGCCTTATCTGTGGTATGAAACGCCTTTTACTCTGCTTGGCGGCTGCCTGTGCAATGCTTCCAAACCTTTGCAGCTTGGCTGCTTCCTTCTTCTTATCATACTTAACGACCGATCGTTTCATGGAAACGGGGATCACCTCATATACACCCAGTTCAACGGCCTTCTGTATGATAAGCTCCATTTTATCACTCTTGGGAAGCCCCTGCAGCAGATATATCCTGCATGGAAGCTCTACATTATCTTCCTTGATGAACCTCAGCTTAAGATGGACACGTTCCTCCTCAAAACCGGCGATCTCACAGCGGTATTCCTTATCCTGACCCTCCGTAACTACCGCCACCTCTTCGCCGATGCGCATCCTCAGCACATTCCTTATATGATTTACATCCTGTCCTTCTATATATATATCATTCCCGGAAATATTCCCGGGACTTACAAAAAACTGATACATTAAGTCTCCCCAAAATCTCCGAAGTCCCAAAGAGGGTGATCAGCCTCTTCCGGCCTTCTTGATCTTCTTCTCATTGTACATCAGCTTGTCAGCCTCCTCCACATAATCATTAAGCGTAAGAGAGCTGGCCGGATCAGTGATAACATATCCCGTACTTATCCCCGGAATATCCGGCAGATTGTATTCCTTTGCCTTAATGGGAATGGTATGCAGGATAACCTTAACCAGTTCATCCACTTCTTCTTTGCCCTTAACCGGCATGATAACAAGGAATTCATCCCCTCCGAACCTGACCGGTATGGCATCACCCGATATACATTCCTTTATCGAGGTCGACAGACAGCGTATGGCATCATCTCCGCACGCATGTCCGAAGGTATCATTGAAATATTTCATCTTATCCATATCTATGAACAGAACGCCCAGGCGCTTACCCTCTTCATGTGTTTTCTTAAACAGCCGTGCTGCCAGATGATGATAACCCAGTCTGTTGTACAGGTTGGTGAGGTTGTCAACCATTGAAATACCGGATAACATTTGATTAACATATTCAAGCTTTTTACCCGCAAAGAAATTCCTCAGTGCCATCGTGACCGTATTCACGAAGGGTTCTATATTCTTCGTATGCAGGATTTCAAGACAATCGCTGATCGCAATAAATCCTACGGTAGCATCCATGAAATGAAGCGGGATAAACATATAATCCCTGCCTCTTCGCGTACTGTCAAAATAAGGGAAAAGACCGGTTATAGTCTCATGGGGATAGCTTCCTCCGTTTCTTTTGTTCCAAGCAAAAACAACTTCCATCGTATCAGGGTATCCCTCCACCATAAGTGCAGAATTGTCGGTTCTGATATTTCCATCCGTCTTATCGATCTCAATCTGACTTCCGTAATCATAAAGATCCTTATCAAGCACTATCCACAGACCATTACACTTAAGATCCGGAATGCACAGTTCTATCGACTTACACATATCCTCAATGGTGTCACAGTCCGGGAACTTGTACTGCATCATGCAGATCTGATCGTTCACTTTCTGAGTATACATCTCACTATTAAGTGAAACTGCAACCCTTTTCTCAAGATCCTCCCGGGACGGCTTGGATTCACCCGTCGATTCCCTTCTTATCACACGGGTATCCATATAGGTTACGGGTTCAACCTCTTCCCCGTTCCACAGCCGCTTAAATATATTCATACAGATACTTCCGACATTGAACTGGAACTGATCGATAGTTGTTATCGATGGTGAAATGTATGCGGAAATATTGAGATTGTCAAATCCCGTAACAAAGACATCTCCGGGAATCCTGATCCCATGTGAGGATGCAGCCTGGAAAACTCCGACCGCTATTGCATCATTGGCACAAATGATAGCCTGTGGCAGCTTTCCTCTGTGCAGGGAAAACAGCTTTTCAAAACCGCGTATTCCCGTTTCCATACCGAAACTCTCCGAAAACAGACACATTTCATCCGCAGGCAGACTGTTAGACTTGCAGTAATTCATAAGAGCTGAAGTCCTTATCTTATTCTCGTAATTGTCCACCGGACCCATTATGAACCAGAAATCCGTAAGATCAAGATCCTTATGAAGATATCTGATCATGGATGTCATTGCAACCTCATTGTCTATACCGACATAATAGAAGTCAGCGATACGGTTGGCAATCGAGATAACGGGCTTGCCCGATGCGGCCGCCGCACGGACAACATATGAAGCACCCCTGCCGCCGTAAAGATTCTCACTCGTATTGGTAACGTTGTTGACATCCAGTACTATACCGTCATAATCACTGAAATCCGGAAGACGGAATATATTGTATTCTCCGCGATTGTGCGCAGCTTCATATCCCGCGAAACCGGCGCTTCTGAATATGTACAGGTTTATCGGTTCGCCGGATTTCCTGATCGCATCACTAAATCCTGCCACCCTGTCATATGTGAAGCTTCGTCTGCAGTCGTTTATCATAAAAATGAGCTTCTTCGTACCCTTTTCCATTCTGCCCCACCTCTGTTAAATGTTTTCGTAACTTTTCAGAACAGCACATATATTTATAAATATATGTATCGGATAAATTCAAAACAGCGCAAAATCAGCTATATTATAGTATATACTCACTTTTTGCGTTTATCAAGAACACCTGTTTAAAAAATGTGTTACTCGCGCCACGGTTATGTTATACTGTAAACAGGTTGTGAAATATGACACGCTTCGCTTAAAGAAGCATCGGAATAAAGGAGACGCCTATGAACGGAAGAATTCATTCACTTGAATCATTTGGTACGGTAGACGGACCGGGTACACGTTTTGTTGTCTTTGTACAGGGTTGTCCGATGAGATGCCTGTACTGCCACAATCCCGATACATGGTCAATGGTCGGCGGTACCGAAATGACTCCCGAGGATGTATACGCACAGTATAAACGCAATGAGCCCTTTTACAAAACAGGGGGAATCACGGTTACGGGCGGAGAGCCTCTTATGCAGGTTGATTTTCTCATCGATCTTTTTACACTGGCCAAGAAGGACAATGTACATACCTGTATTGATTCGTCGGGTATAGCCTACAAACCGGGTAATACCGAATTCATCAAAAAGCTCGATAAGCTGATTGAGCTTACCAACCTTGTCATGCTCGATATCAAGCATATAGATCCCGAAAAGCACAGGGAGCTTACTTCACAGCCCAATGACGGGATACTTGCCTTTGCCGAATATCTTGATACCAAGGATGTCGATATCTGGATAAGGCATGTTGTTGTACCCGGATATACCGATGATGATGAATACCTGTACAAGTTGGGATTCTTTATCGGAGGCCTTCACAACCTCAAGGCTCTGGATGTACTTCCTTATCATACAATGGGTGTCGTAAAGTACGAAAAGCTTGGTTACGAATATCCGCTTAAGGGTGTTCCCGCTATGGATAAGGATGCAGTCATTAAGAAGAAAGAGGTAGTTCTCGATGGCATCAGGAAGAGAAGGGCATCCCTTAAGTAACCAATATTAGTATGTACTAACCGCATAAAGGTAATGTATAATACAGCTAGTTAAAAATTTAACATTCAGTATTTACATACAAAGGAGGATCATAAAATGGCATATACAATAAGTGATGCTTGCATCAGCTGCGGAACATGTGAGGCTCAGTGCCCCGTAGGAGCTATCTCAGCAGGCGACGGCAAGTTCGAGATTGATGAAGACAAGTGCGTAAGCTGCGGATCATGCGCAGGTGCATGCCCTGTCGGAGCTATTGAGGCTGATTGAGAAATTTAGGAAAGACGCTTCGCGTTTTTCGTTGCGTGAGCTCGACACAGAAGAACCTCTCACAGACTCAAAACGCTTCGCGTTTTTCGTTGTGTGAGCTCGACTGGCGCTTCTTCACAGAAGAACCACACACAGACTCAAAACGCTTCGCGTTTTTCGTTGCGTGAGCTCGTCAAGCACTCGCTCACTTCACAGAAAATAAAAACCATCTCCTTCATGCAAGCATGGGAGATGGTTTTTATTTTCTGTGACTGTGTGAGGGTTTTCCTCACTGTTTCGACATGTTTGCGAAGCGGGTTATCTTGGGCATCCAGACCAGTTCGACGGTTCCTATCGGGCCGTTTCTCTGCTTGGCTATTATCACTTCCGCAACTCCCTGCTTGGGAGATTCCTTGTTATAATAATCATCTCTGTAGAGGAACATTACAACATCCGCATCCTGCTCTATCGCTCCTGACTCTCTCAGATCGGAGAGCATTGGACGGTGATCCTCTCTTTTTTCCACCGCACGTGACAACTGTGACAGTGCTACCACCGGAACATGCAGTTCCCTGGCAAGAGCCTTAAGCGAACGTGATATTTCCGATATTTCCTGCTGTCTGGAATCGGAGCGTCCGTTACCGCTCATCAGCTGCAGATAGTCGATTATTACTATCGAAAGTCCGTGCTCCTGACTGTATTTACGGCATTTGGACCTTAATTCGCCTATGCTTATACCCGGTGTATCATCTATTATCAGCTTGGATCTTGATATGATATCCGCACCCTCTATCAGGTTCTCCCAGTCGGCATCGGCAAGCTCCCCTGTCCTTATCTTCTGTGCCTCAACATGTGATTCAAGAGAGAGCATTCGGTTGATCAGCTGCTCCTTGCTCATCTCCAGCGAGAAGATCGCAGCACAAAGCCCCGACTTAAAGCAGACATGCTGGGCTACATTAAGCACAAATGCAGTCTTGCCCATCGACGGACGGGCTGCGATAAGTATAAGATCCGAAGGCTGCAGGCCAGCCAGCCTGTAATCAAGATCGGTAAAACCTGTCGCTATACCGGTTACATATCCCTGATTCTTGGAGATCACGCTTATATGCTCAAGGGCATCCACTACCACCTTGCGGATCGGCACGAAATCTTCACCGCCACGCCTCGAGACTATGTTGAATACCCTCTTCTCGGCATCCGCCAGGATATCATCCGTTGATTCCTTGGGATTGTAGCAACGGTTGTTTATCTCATCGTTTAACTTTATAAGACGCCGCATGACAGCCTTGTCAGCGACTATCCTGATATATTCTTTGATATTGGCGGAGGTGTAGGTACTGTTTACAATATCCACCATGTATTCCATATTGCTGATCGTCTCAGGCAGGTTCTTCTCAACCAGTCTGGCCTTTAAGGTAACCGGATCGACCGGCTTGCCTTCGTTGTACAGCTCCACCATGGCCGCAAACAGTTCGCCGTACTGATCATGATAAAAATCATCCTTATTCAGCATTTCGGATGCCACAACTATGGCATCCTTATCCATTAACATACTTC
>JAEEHY010000057.1 GCA_016281085.1 Lachnospiraceae bacterium | reverse complement strand
TACATATCCGAATCATAGAGATGACCGTTCTCACATTCCTTTACCGCCATGAATAACTCCTTTCCGAGTGCATGTGTATATTCTATACATAAATTTTTTTCAGCTTCCATACCTCGCGTCGCAAGCATGAGTTTATTTTATGTGCATGGTTCTGAATAGTTACATTCTATCAGATATATACTTTTGGCACAATGCGTGACAGAAAACTTTCATCAATTTTGTTAAAGATTATATGATATGAGTTATTATGTGTTATTTTTCGCTTCAAAAAATAACAGTCCTGCGACCATGTCAGTTTTCTGCCATACGTCACAGGACTGTTTATCCCTGCTTTATACCTGTCTGTGCGAAACCATACACAGACATATTTACGTGTTCGTCCGCCTGTCCCCTAAAAAAACAGATGATTTGATCATCCTACAGCCCTGCGAGAACTCCGCGCAGCTCGCTGTTGTCTATCGTGGTTATATAGAACTCGGGATTGCCGGTATATGACCACTGACCGCACAGCTTCTGCCAGTCAGATGCAGAGAATGTACCTACATTACCTGTTTTATCGGTAAAAGTAACATTTCCGGCTGCATCCTTCGTTATCCATCCGTGCTGCCCTTCATATTTCTCCACTTCATGCTCATGATTATGATGGTGATGATGTCCGCCGCTTATCTCTTCCATCTGCTCATCATTAAGTATTTTCTCTTTCTCACTCATAATTGTGCCTCCTGTTTCAAATCTGTTAACATTTCATTGTCTCAGATGCTACTGTTCACAACACGATCAGAAGCGTTGCGTTTTAACATCTCTTTCTATTATTTATACGTGATAATCGTACAATTGGCAATATTATGTAGAAAGAACATTTAGATTGTTCCAATTTCTCTTCTGTATCAGCAGTACTTCTGAATATATTCACCGAAAAACGGAAGTGTAATCTCTGCAATCCCATACGACTCTGAATAAGGAAATGCTCACATTTGTCTTCTCAGTAAGAAGCGCTTTTTTAACTTCCGGTTCGAGTAATAGGTATGCTATATATTTCCGCTGTATATTATTTGCAGGTAAAATAATAAAGCTGCGGTCATGCCCCAAATCAGCTCCCTCATGCTCATGTTCCTCACGTATCGTTTCACTAAGCATTGCCATATTGTTTTTCATAACCGTACGAAACCGTCGAATAGTCGGCATCCATGCCTCCGATTCGACTGCCTTCGCATCCCTGCTCAGGCTTTCTGTGTATAAAGCAATGCCAAGTGAAGCCTGATACGCTCGTCAAATGTCGCTCGCGGAATCTGCTTCGTGTCATGACCTTATGTACCCCAAATATACAAATATCCCTCAGACCAGCTTAATACCTCTTCGAATTAACAGAGCTCTCAAACCGACAAGCTTACGCCCGCTTCTTTGTAGCGCTTAATACCTCTTCGAATTAACAGAGCTCTCAAACGCTGTCATAATCCACATTACGCACGAACCAGCTTAATACCTCTTCGAATTAACAAAGCTCTCAAACCTAGGAGGATAAGCCATGAAGTTTCCCTACGCTTAATACCTCTTCGAATTAACAGAGCTCTCAAACCAGTTGTACTGTATTTGCTCAATCTAATATGCTTAATACCTCTTCGAATTAACAGAGCTCTCAAACCATCGGTTGACCACCAATAAACAACGTGCGCTTAATACCTCTTCGAATTAACAGAGCTCTCAAACGGAATACAGTACCGGTTTTTTCTTCCTTCCGCTTAATACCTCTTCGAATTAACAGAGCTCTCAAACCCGACATATTACACTTGGGTTGATGACAAGGCTTAATACCTCTTCGAATTAACAGAGCTCTCAAACATTGATGATGGTTCCAAGGTGCCGTTTACAGCTTAATACCTCTTCGAATTAACAGAGCTCTCAAACGGGATGTCATCGGGCGAAAGATACGTGGAGCTTAATACCTCTTCGAATTAACAGAGCTCTCAAACTTAGCCCCATCACAGGAGTGTAACCTAACGCTTAATACCTCTTCGAATTAACAGAGCTCTCAAACAAGAACATATTTAAGTACCTCAACGATATCGCTTAATACCTCTTCGAATTAACAGAGCTCTCAAACAATCAGGGTCAGTTATAGTTAAGCAGAATAGCTTAATACCTCTTCGAATTAACAGAGCTCTCAAACCTGTCGGCGCATTTCCTTTTTCTGTGCCAAGCTTAATACCTCTTCGAATTAACAGAGCTCTCAAACGGATGTCACCAGCGAGTGGTCGTGAGCTTCGCTTAATACCTCTTCGAATTAACAGAGCTCTCAAACACACATCAACATGCACATTTCTTCTAAGCTGCTTAATACCTCTTCGAATTAACAGAGCTCTCAAACTGAATCATTTCCTTTTGATACAGAGGACAGGCTTAATACCTCTTCGAATTAACAGAGCTCTCAAACAGAAAGGGTGACAGAAACGAATACGTCCGTGCTTAATACCTCTTCGAATTAACAGAGCTCTCAAACACGACAGGCAGGCAGGAAAAGCGCAGGATTGCTTAATACCTCTTCGAATTAACAGAGCTCTCAAACCTGTCGGCGCATTTCCTTTTTCTGTGCCAAGCTTAATACCTCTTCGAATTAACAGAGCTCTCAAACCCAGAGGTCGGTGATGCGGTGGGTGTTTCAGCTTAATACCTCTTCGAATTAACAGAGCTCTCAAACTGTATGTCGGCTATTTCGTCGGCCGTAAAGCTTAATACCTCTTCGAATTAACAGAGCTCTCAAACTATGATGTGGTAACCGTTACCGCACAGGTGCTTAATACCTCTTCGAATTAACAGAGCTCTCAAACCGCTGTTCAAGACAGCGGTGCTCATAGACGGCTTAATACCTCTTCGAATTAACAGAGCTCTCAAACATAGTTTTCCCGATAGTGCAAAAGATATAGGCTTAATACCTCTTCGAATTAACAGAGCTCTCAAACAGGAGCACCTTTAAGTAAATACTTATCACCGCTTAATACCTCTTCGAATTAACAGAGCTCTCAAACTGCCCCGCTTCTGCTTCAAAAATTCATCTAGCTTAATACCTCTTCGAATTAACAGAGCTCTCAAACCCGCTTAGCAGCATCGGAAAATTCCCTGTGGCTTAATACCTCTTCGAATTAACAGAGCTCTCAAACTCAATCTTGAGAGTGCAGAAAACAAGGATAGCTTAATACCTCTTCGAATTAACAGAGCTCTCAAACCTATCCGAGCTGTAGCAATAGATGATTTCCGCTTAATACCTCTTCGAATTAACAGAGCTCTCAAACCCTGAACCAGCTCTTCGTATGTTTCCTCGAGCTTAATACCTCTTCGAATTAACAGAGCTCTCAAACAGCCCATCTGAACTGATACATATTGTTAATGCTTAATACCTCTTCGAATTAACAGAGCTCTCAAACGC
>JAEEHY010000056.1 GCA_016281085.1 Lachnospiraceae bacterium | reverse complement strand
CATCCTTTGCAGGTTATGCGGATGGTTCCGTCTGTAACGAAGATGCCGTCCTTGCTTGTAATGCCGTGATGCGGTGAGGAGATCAGCAGCTCTCCGGGCCCGCTTAATGTAAGATCGTTCTTTGAAAAGATTACGGCATCTGCATTTGCCCTATCATCCTTTTCGAAATCACCTGTTA
This sequence comes from Lachnospiraceae bacterium, assembly GCA_016281085.1. Classification (GTDB taxonomy): domain Bacteria; phylum Bacillota; class Clostridia; order Lachnospirales; family Lachnospiraceae; genus UBA2868. Next base: position 6,373 of record JAEEHY010000056.1, on the reverse strand, counting down.
CTGACAGTTTGCAGCCACCCTCAGCTATCGTAATAAATGCTCTGTCAGTCTTTTTGATATGGATGCAGGGTCTGTTCTTATTGGTTATGTTCAGACCGTCCAGTATAAGATGTACCTCATCTTTTTTGGATGCATCGACAATTATTGTTGAGTCCTTCGCCGTACCTGAAATGATGTAAGTGCCTGCGGAATCGAGGATTATGTCTTCGTTATCTTCGACAGTAAGCTTAACCGCATCTTCGGAAGCTGCAATATCAGGTGTGATTTTATTGTCCGTTGAGTTATCAGTTGATTTGGGCGTGGAGCTGTCATTTGTGTTATCGCTTATTTGGTTGGTGACGCTATTTTTCCCGGTATCTTCCGGTGTACACCCGACGATCATTAACGAAGCGGCAGCTGCTGCTATAATTGCTATCTTTGATATGTTCATTTTCATAACTAAAAACCCTCGTATAATATGTATTGCCCCCTCAAAAACAGTCGGCGGCATATCGTCGGAACCATCCTGAATTATGCTTCGCATAATGGTTCCTCCTTTACATACTTCATTTTACAGAATGTTGCATGTTCTATATCTTTTGTATCTTATATTTTCTGTTCTTATATTTTCTGTCCTATATCTTCTCTCTGTACTTATAAATTTGTACTATTAGATAAGTATACAGTCTCTTGGTCAGATGAACAATCTGTTTTTGTACAGTGCAAAGAAATGTAAAGCGAATATGGGTCATTCCGACTTGGGTATTGGTATTGAGAATTTAGTTGTGGACACGCAGAAATGATGGTTTATAGTGATTTACGGAATTTGACATTTACGAAAACACAGATATATGCTTAAATATCTGTAACTATTCAGAACTGCCTGCGATGGATTCTTTATGTTATTACCGGTTCCGGATAGTTACAATTGCAGGCATGACAGAACCTGCAGGAAAGGCAGACGGAAAGAAATGAAGATATATATTGCAAGGCATGGACAGACAGAATGGAATAAGCAGGATAAGATATGCGGGTTGACGGACGTTGAACTGACCGATGAAGGAAGAGAGCAGGCTAAAGAGCTTGCCAAGAGTCTTAAGGATACGAATATAGAGGTGATAATAGCGTCTCCTCTTAAAAGAGCGGTTGAAACAGCCGGGTATATCTCGGAGGCAATAAATATACCTGTTATCACGGACGAGCGGCTTATTGAGCAGAACTTTGGGATATTTGAAGGAACATACCGAAAAGGGCAGGATTTTCTTAATAACAAGCGAAATTTCGCATGCAGGTATCCCGGTGGTGAATCGATGATGCAGGTTGCGCAAAGGACATACAGCCTTCTGGATGAGATCCGTGACAAATATGCGGGTAAGGATGTTCTTCTTGTCTGCCATGGCGGTGTTGCACGCGTTATGCGTACCTATTTTCTTGACGTGACAAATGAGGAATTCTTTAACTACTCGATGAATAATGCATCATATGAAGCTTTTGAAATCTGATATCTAAATCTGAGTCTGAAATCTGTTATCTGAAATCTGAGATTTGGTATGTGCTGTTCCGAATATTGATCTGTTTTAAGGTTATGTTAAGGTTTTAAGTATTGTACGGTAAGGTTCGGGACATATAATTCCACATGTAAAGAGGAAAAAGGACGTCAGGAAAATACCGGGCGTCCCGAACAGTTGGAATAGATTAAAGAAAGAGAGGATAAGATCATGTGGAGCAGGGGTGAACTTAAAGAAAGAGGTATGGCCGCGTTTAAGGCCAATTACTGGAAATGTGTACTGGTTGCGCTGATCCTGGCGCTGGTAACAGGTGGTGGCGGTGGCGGCGGCGGAAAAGCCAGTACAGGCGGCTTTTCCAACTCAAATAATAATAATCAGATCGAGTCTGATTACGATGCGGACAGTGGTTCGGCGATCGATGAATTCAGGCATGACCTGGAAGAATTCAAGGATGATCCTAAAAATGTTGCAGGTGTTATCGCAGTGCTTGCAGCAGTCGGAGTAGTAGTCATCATCGTGATGGTAATTGCATTTGCGATCACGGCATTCCTGTTTAATCCGCTGGAGATCGGGTGCAGGAAATTTTTCGTAAGAAATCTTGATGATCCGACTACGGAACTGAATTGTCTGAGCGGCGGGTTTGATACCAACTACAAGAATGTGGTTAAAGTCATGTTCTTCAGGATGCTGTATCTGTTCCTGTGGTTCCTGATCCCTATCGCGGGTCCGTTCATCTGTATCGTTAAGAGTTATGAATATATGATGATCCCGTATCTGCTGGCAGACGATCCGGACATGAGCAAGGAAGAGGCATTTGCTACAAGCAGGGAAATGATGGACGGCCAGAAATGGAATGCATTCGTGTTGGGATTATCGTTCATAGGATGGTACCTTCTTGCCATGCTGACCTGTGGAATACTGGCGATATTCTATGTATCACCGTATGTATCTTCAACCTTTGCGGCACTTTACGAGACACTCAGATATGGATATAATAGAGGTGCAGTTGTTGATAACACATATTATTAAGAGTGGAAGAAATGGTCTATAAGATATTGATAGTTGATGATGAGCCGGAGATACGCAACCTTCTCCGGCTCTATCTCGAGAATGAGGGATTCGAAATAATTGAGGCCTCCGACGGTAATGAGGCTCTGCGAATAGCCGGAGAAGAGAAGATAAGTCTGTGTATCCTTGATATAATGATGCCGGGGATCGACGGCTTCCATGTTCTTCAGAGGATAAGGGAAGACAGTAATATACCTGTCATGATCATCTCGGCCAGGGATACGGATGCTGACAAGATTCTGGGGCTAAATCTGGGAGCGGATGATTATCTTGCCAAGCCGTTCAATCCGCTTGAAGCCGTTGCCAGGGTGAAATCGAGCATCCGGAGGTACTACAGCCTCGGTTCCGACAGTTCCGAAGAAAAGGAAAAACCTGTTAAAGTCAGGGATCTTGAACTGTATCCCGACAGCTGTACGCTTAAGAAGGGCAACACTGAGATAGAGCTTACTTCTGTCGAGTACAGGATAATGGAAATGTTCATGAAGAATCCGGGTAAGGTATTTACCAAACAGCAGATTTACGAATATGGCTGGGGTGAGGACTATATAATTGCCGACAACAATATCATGGTGTGTATCAGCAAGCTGAGGTCAAAGCTGGATGAGGATCCGCAGGCATATATAAGGACGCTCAGGGGGCTGGGTTACCGTTTGATCAAGGATGTCTGATCTTTGCATGTGAGGGATTAAGGCATCCGACTATGCATATGAGGGATTAAGACATCCGATTATGCAAGTGATGGATTGAGGCATCCGATTATGCATGTGAGGAAGCAGAATATCTGAGCGCTGTGTATGGAAGGCGGATACGGACCGGTGTGAGGACGTTATGGAAGATGAGAAGCGGCTGCAGGATAAGCTCATAAAAAGATTTATAATAGTTCTGATAGTGGTAGGAATTGCGGATTATGTTATAATATATCTGTCCGACAGGCTGGTTATGCCCTACGTGGGAAGGATTTTTTTCCCTGAATATGAGATTACGGAATCCTTCAGTTCGCTGGCTATCAGTTCATATATGGTGACTGCTCTTATCGGAGGTATTTTGGGCCTGATACCGGTGGTGGCAAGATTACCGGTCAATGCTGCGCTTAACAATATCCTGACGGGACGCGTGAACAGCTTCTTTATAAGCGGAGGACGTGAAGTGGTCGAAAACATGGGCTGGGGTGACAGGATCCTGCTGATAGCGGTCATTGCAGTGGTGCTTATGGTAATTGCATTTCCGTATATTGCAGGAGCGGTGTATTTCTCCGTAACCACTTTGAAGGACTTCAGGAAGATAGGTGCCAAGAGGATGCAGGCACGTAAGGATTACGAGAAGAGACGTAATCTTATGATATCGGACATAGCACATGATCTGAGAACGCCTATCACTACCATAGCGGGTTATGCCCAGGCGCTTACCGACGGCATGATCAAGGAGGAAGACAAGCAGACATATCTGGAGGCTATACGGAATAAATCAGCCGGAATGAATGATCTTATACAGCTACTGTTTGACTATACCAGGCTTGACAGCGAAGGCTTTAAGCTGAACAGAGAAGAGGCTGATGTGTGTGAACTGGTACGTGAATGTGCTGCGGCACTGTATACCGATGCTGAAGGTGCCGGCATGGATATGGAAGTTGAGATCCCCGATGATAAGATAATGCTGTCGGTTGATAAGATCCAGTTCGGACGGGTGGTGAACAATCTTATCGTAAATGCGATAAGACACAATGAGAAGGGTAATTCCATAGGTGTATTTGTGATCCGCGAAACGGACAGGGTGCATATCGCTATAGCAGATAAAGGCGAAGTCATTCCCGACGATATGGCCGGTCATCTGTATGAGCCCTTTTATATGGGCGATAAATCAAGAAGCAGCCGTGGCGGTTCGGGACTGGGACTGTCGGTCGCACGGAAGATAATAGACATGCACGGCTGGAAGCTGGAGCTGAAGCAGGGCGAGCGCGTGGAAAGGTACCGCGGACTGAAGGGGTACGCCAAGGCGTTTATAATAACAGTAAAATGAGTAGTGAAGACCACAAAGATTACATATGTGATTTAAATAAAGTTATAAGGAGGGTTACAATGGGAGCGGGAAAGTACAAGGTTGACGGGAGTAAGAAGGTTAAGCTGAGTGATTTTGCCACTGACAGTAAGAAGGATGATGTTAAGAAGAGCGATATCAAGCTTAAACAGGCCGAGAACATCGAGAAGATAGCACTGCTTCAAGAGAAGCTGTATGCAGAGGGCAAGGAAGGGCTTATCATAGTTCTTCAGGCGATGGATGCAGCCGGCAAGGACGGTGCCGTTAAGCATGTTATGAGCGGCGTGAATCCGCAGGGAATTGATGTGGTCAGCTTCAAGCAGCCCAATTCAGAGGAGCTTATGCATGACTTCCTGTGGAGGATAAACAGGAAGCTTCCCGAGCGCGGAAAGATAGGACTGTTTAACCGTTCGTATTATGAGGATGTCCTTGTTGTGCGTGTTCATGAGCTTAACAAGACATACAAGATGGCAGACAGGATCACGGGGCAGGATACTAAGGAATTCTTTAAAAAAAGATATAAGCATATCAGGAATTATGAGGAATACCTGTATGATCAGAGCTACCGCATAGTCAAGATATTCCTGAATGTGTCAAAGAGTGAGCAGAAGAAGCGCTTCCTTGAGCGCCTTGAGAACCCGGACAAGAACTGGAAGTTCTCATCGGGCGACCTCAGTGAACGTAAGCTGTGGAAGGATTATCAGGATGTGTATGAGCAGGCGATAAATGAAACGGCCACTAAGGAATGTCCGTGGTATGTGCTTCCTGCGGATGATAAATGGTATACGAGATATCTGGTGTCAAGCATTATCCTGAAGGCACTGGAGGACATCGATCCGCAGTTCCCCGAGCTTCCAAAGAGCGAGAAAGAGAAGCTTGCGGAATATCATGACAGTTTGATGAAGGAGTAGAATGAAACAGTGGATAAAACAGGGGACGGAGAACCGTCTCCTGTTTTATTCTGTTCCGAATATTCTGTCGCCTGCATCACCGAGCCCCGGGCATATATATGCATTTTCGTTGAGCTCCCTGTCTATATGACCTATGTATATCTGTATGTCGGGATGTGCTTCATGCAGCTTCTTTACGCCTTCCGGTGCTGCAAGTATGCAGACAAATTTGATATCCCTGCCACCGTGTGATTTTATCCGGCTGACGGCATCTGCCGCCGAGCTGCCGGTTGCGAGCATGGGATCCAGCACAACTATTGTCCGTTCATCTATAAGGCTTGGAAGCTTGAAGAAATACTCGTGCGGTTCATGCGATTCTTCGTCCCTGAATAATCCGATGTGGCCTACCTTGGCTGACGGTACCAGTGCAAGTATTCCGCCCAACATTCCGAGTCCTGCCCTGAGTATAGGGACTACGGCAAGCTTTCGGCCGGAGATTACGGGTGTAATGCATTTCTCTATCGGTGTCTCGATTTCCACATCGACTGTAGGTAGGTCACTGAGAGCCTCAAAGCCTTCCAGCAGGGTGATTTCTTCTATCAGCTTGCGGAATTCGTTCGTTCCTGTGTTTTTGTCCCGGAGCATTGAGATTTTATGCTGGATAAGCGGATGGTTAAGGATGCATATATTTTCTTCGTTATTATATTCCATAAAGGTCTCCTTTTCGTTATTCCAAATGTTTTGCATCTGAACATATTATATCATAATTTGTAACTATTCAGAACAGCACAAATATTTTAAAATATGACTCTCATGCTTGCATGAAAGAGGCATGTTTTATAAATATTTGTATTTGAGCAGAACACTTAGCGAGGTTTTTTCGAGCTTAGTGTG
>JAEEHY010000055.1 GCA_016281085.1 Lachnospiraceae bacterium | reverse complement strand
AGTGAAAAGGAACTTCTTGTTTACGGCATACCTTTTATTCCAATGCTTCTGATGGAGTGGCTGCTTTCATCGATGGATAAATGGTCCATCAAGATCTTTAATGATTTCTCCGAAACCGGGATATACGGTTCGGCAATGCAGATAATGACAATAATCCTTACTGTAAAGATAACCTTTGTTGCCTTCTGGTCACCTGTTGCGATGGAGAAATACGAAACAGTTTCAGACGGGGAGTGCAAGAGCTTCTTTGCCGATATGTTTGACAAGGTTCAGTTCCTGTGTATGTGCGCGGCATTCGGACTTACGATATTCCGTGGTTTGATCGTACTGATCCTGGGTAAGGATTACAGGGAAGCGATAGCCATAATACCTTTCCTTACACTTATGCCGATACTCAGTATAATGTTTGAAATGACAGGACAGGGTGTGAAATTTGTAGGAAAGATCAAGTATTTTAACTATGCATCACTGGCTGCGATCATTTGTAATCTGATCGGTAACAGACTGCTTGTTCCGTCGTTTCGCGGTATAGGTGCAGCACTGGCGACAGCGGTTACTTATATAGTATATTTCTCGATCGGAACTTATTATTCGAAGAAGTGTTATCCTGTTAAATACAGGATGAAGGAATTTGTTATATCACTGATCCTCTATATTGCCTATGCCGCATATGCTACCGTAACAAAGGATCAGCTTATGAGCGCCCTGGTCGGAGTGGTGTTCCTCGCTGTATGCTGCGTGATAAACCGGCATACTCTGAAGTCTTTGTGGGCATACTGTGTAAGCTTCATGGATCGTTTCCTGCACAGATCGGGCAGTTGACGATCATAACTGTTTACAGAAATAAATAATTCGTTTGTTATGACTTTCTGAATGCAAACAAGGAAATGCATTCAGAAATCATGCGTTCCGCATGACACGTCTCTGCTTTCAGCAGAGCCTGGTCGAATACGAATACCGAATTTCTGATGAAATTCGCTATTCTATAATAAATTGATGCACACGATTGAGATGGGAAATATCAACGTTAGAAAATGCGATATGTAGTTATTACAGGTCTGGCGGTGTTTGCCGGAATCCTGATACGGATAAAAAAAGAATATAAGAACCGCATCCTGATCGGGTTTTCATTGGTTATGATCCTTATGAGCGCATTGTATAACATGCGTCTCATGGGTAAAGTCATGCCGTCGTTTCATCCGACAAACCAGATGTTTTACCAGACTTCGTTTATTGATAAGGGAGATTATCCCGACAGCCTTCTGTTACAGTTGTTTAAGGGCAGGACTGTTTATGTCAAGGACGATACATTTCTGATAGATGAAGCAGAGGGACATGGGAAGAATTATCTGTACGCATATTATCATGCCAAAAATATGTACTGGTTTTTGGACATGGCGGGCGCAGAAACGATCCGCAGCGAAGATATGAATGACACGATGATAAATGAAGCACAGATGAAGGATGATTTTGTAAGTCTTGGAAATACCAACGATATGTTCAGATACTGCTTCATGTACAATGATATACCCGATGAGCCCGGGAATTACTTTACTTATTACTGGTATTACTATGATTATCTTGATACCATAAAAGCATATATAAATCAAACTGCCGATCCAAGTGGTGAGACAGTATTTGACGCGGATGAGCTGGTGATCCTTTGGGATGCTGAGGATGGTACCGAAGAAGAGGATATCTATATAATGACGAAGGCTTACTATGATGAAGCAGTAAGCGGGAAGAAGGAGGTGTCTTACAATGAGTGAGATGATCGCCTCCTATATTAACGGATTTAGTACAGCTTATTTTATAAGACAGAGTGCAGTGATCGTATTAATGTTTATGATCGGCTGTCTGATACTTCTTTGGATCAATAAAGGCAGACTGTCACTGTATGAAATGCTGCTGTGTTTTCCTGTGGGGATATCGGCATATTCTTTGTCGGTATTTGTTCTGCTGGTACTCGGGATACCCTTTAACAGGATCAGTATCGGCTGTATGCTGCTTGCGATCGTGATCGTTTCCCTGACAGGTATCCGGAAATATAAATATATCGACGGTATCAGGCAGATGAAACCTCTGATTTGTTTGATAACACTGTTATTTATTGCGCTTGTTTCAGTTTCAGGACTGCTTCCGGTCAGTGTATCCAATGACTCAATGTATTACTATTCAATGTATCCTCATGCCATTACACATTTCGGTGTTCTGAGGATGCAGTTCAATGTATTCCTTACGGATGTAGGGCAGACCAGTGCCATCCTTAATACACTGCCGTTTGTGTTTGGATATAACGAGGGCTTCGGAGTGCAGTGGTTCCTGAATATAAACACCCTGCTGATTGTTGCGTACGGATTGTATGATGCGTCCGCGCCCGTTATGAAAAGAAGAGAGTCCTTTATCGCGACGGCACTGATGACAGGAGTTCTTCTCGTTTCAATGCCTTATCTTATAATGTCGAAATGGGTGATGTCCAACGGATACTTTATGTGTTTTGTGTTTATATGCACATATACAGCATGGAAATACGGACGGACGGCAGCAGGTGGGGAGGACAGCATATGCGGTAACAAAGCAGTGCTTGCAGTACTCTTCCCCATGACGGCTCTTCTTCGTATGGAAGGATGCATCATTGCGCTGGTCCTTGTGCTCTGCCTGGCGACACTTAAGGGATATACCGGCAGAGAACTGTTTGTGATTTTCCTTTTACCGGTACTTACTGTTTCTGTCCTTTATGATATAAGGATATTTGTCATAATGAACATTGATGCTCCGTATACCTTCCTTACTCAGACCAAGGCTCTGATACAGATCGCTGCGATAGTGACTGTTTCCGGATATGTTTTATTCCTTAGGGGTAAAATCATTAACAGATATCTGTTTATCCTTATTCCCGCAGGACTGGTCTGCATTAACGGTGTTTTGTTCATGATGAATGGGACATTGTATTTGGATAATATGAAGACCTTTGTGGCTAATATTTCAAATCAGAGCGGATGGGGACTGTTTCCGATGCTTGTCATCGGGATATATGTTATGTGTCTGATCGCAGGTAACGGAAAGGATGACAAGGAATTAAAGGAGAATGAATCGTCGTCTGTTTTCTGCAATGAGGATAAGCATTTGGCCGCCGGTACGGCCTTTTGGGATCTGTGTTTTGTTTCATATATACTGACTGCACTTGCTGTAAGCTTTGCGAGAGAAGATGCACTTGTGGAAAATGTGGCTGATTCCGGTAACAGGGTAATGCTGCAGGTGACTCTGATTGCTTTTTTTGCAGTGGCACAACACCTGATCGCCCTGGCCGGGAACAATGGTGAAAAGGATAATATTATTAAAAACTGATTGCAAAGAGAGACATTTTTTGAGATTATATAAATGTAGTCCGATAGGTGTTTAAAACCATACCTGTGAATTATAAGTATGGTTTAGATACAGATATCATAATAATTACAGGAGGCTTATTGATGACAGGAGATAGAAGACCGGACGATATGGTCCGTATTACAATGCCCGAACAGGCAGATGAATTTATCGAAATACAGTACGCGGCATTAAGGGAACAGATAGGTTCCAAGAAGGTACTGCTTGCATTGTCCGGAGGAGTGGACAGCTCGGTGGTTGCCGCACTTCTTAACAATGCCATAGGAAAGCAGCTTATATGTGTACATGTTAATCACGGACTTTTGAGGAAGGGTGAGCCTGAGCAGGTTATCGATGTGTTCAGGAACAAGATGAAAGCCAACCTCGTATACGTTGACGCAACCGACCGTTTCCTTGAGAAGCTTGCGGGCGTGACCGATCCCGAAACCAAGAGGAAGATAATAGGCGGCGAATTCATCAGTGTGTTTGCGGAAGAGGCGCGTAAGCTTAACGGAATAGAGTTCCTTGCTCAGGGAACCATATGGCCTGATATCATTGAAAGTGAGAAAGGAATAAAGGCACATCATAATGCCGGCGGACTTCCTGAAGATATGAATTTCGAACTGGTAGAGCCGCTTAAGATCCTGTTCAAGGATGAAGTAAGGGTAATTGGCGAGAGGCTTGGCCTGCCGAAGGATATGGTATATCGTCAGCCATTCCCGGGTCCCGGCCTCGGAGTAAGATGTCCCGGAGCAATAACGAGAGAAAGACTTGAAGCAGTCCGTGAGAGTGATGCAATACTCAGAGAGGAATTCAAGAACTTCGGTCTTGAAGGAAAGGTATGGCAGTATTTCACGGTAGTGCCTGATTTCAAGTCAACCGGAATAAAGGACGGTGCAAGAAGCTTTGACTGGTGCGTAATAATAAGAGCGGTCAATACAACCGACGCCATGACAGCGGAAGTTGAAGAGCTGTCCCCCAAGCTCATAAAGAAGCT
>JAEEHY010000054.1 GCA_016281085.1 Lachnospiraceae bacterium | reverse complement strand
GGATAATGAAGATCTCTTTTTGAATCAGCCAGGCGAAGAGCATAGATTCTGTCAAGCCTTTTTCGATCCTGACCATCACAAGCCCCGCATCCTGAACACTGTGCCGTACAGATCGGATCGGGTTTAGGATGTTTCTTTCTTATGGCCATACTGCGGTTCTTAAGATAAGCTTTGGATGCCGGACTTTCCACCATATCCCAGGGAAGCGGCTCCTCAAGAGTCAGTTCCCTCAGCCAGTCATCTATTGGCGGCAGATCGTTTCGCCTAAGATAATCCTCGATCGTTTTAAGTTCTTCCTCTCCGTATGTGTTTTCATGATCTACGAGCCCCTCCCCGGCCATAAAGCCAAGAAGGCCGGAAAGTCTCACATCTCCCCGTTCAAACAACTGCTCTATCACTATGTAAGGATACAGTTCCGGTACCTGTGCCCAAAAGCCGAGTTCTTCCACTTTTTCGGAGAATTCCCGATATCCTTTAAGCAGAGCTCGTCCCCCACGACACCACTGCATCGGAGTATGTGGCATACAGATAAGTGTTGTCCACGTAAAAAAAAGCTTCGGAAACTCCCCGCCTTCAGGAGTCTCCTCCTCAAATATCTTGTGGATCTTAACAGCAAGGGCATATAGTTCCTCAAGATCTTCCTCCATCTCTCCCGGCAAATTTGCGATCATCATAAGCTTGATGGCCTTATAACCGCTTCGGCATATAATGCGCATCGCCGTAAGGACATCCTGTTCCCTTATATTTTTGGAAACCATGTCCCTGAGGCGTTGGGATGCTCCCTCAAGACCGAAGACAATCTTTCCCTTGTTAAGCATGGACAGGAAGCAGCAGTACTCCGGATTGGATGTGAAGGTATCGATCCTGTTGGACATGGGTATAATATGGGAACCCACCAGAGAATAGGTATCCTCGAGAATCTCGTTTATCTGCGGGTGTGACGAAGCATTAAAGGCGATAAGGGATGCCGATGGATTACCTGTATTAAATATCATTTTCTCTTTATCCGCGTGGATGCGTTCCGGACTTCGTGTGCGAAAAGGCAACGATATCATTCCGGAAAAGCAGAATGTGCATTTACCCTCGCACCCCCGTGATATTTCATGAAATGACCTTTCGGATACGGGTATGCAATAGTCCAAAAAAGGCTGTACCGGAGTAAAACAGTGATCCAGATCCTTTATTCTGTAATACCTGACATGTTCCGGTATATCGTCATACAACGGGAAGGTTCCCGTAAGACGACCATTTTTGTCAAAGCGTTGCTCATATAATACGGATGCATAAAGGCAGTCCCAGATTCTTACTGCCTTCGTGATGATCTCACTTCGGGACAGACCTTCCCTTCGGCTCTGCTCGATATGCGCAATAAGTTCCGGAAGCACTTCCTCACCTTCCCCAAAGAAGATAAGATCACAAAAATCGCCCATAACTGCCGGATTTCCCATTGACGCGCCGCCCAGGATCACAAAGGGCTCTTCCTTGCAGCGCTCTTTGGCGGAAAGAGTGATCCCGCTTTCCAAAAGCAGCCATGGCACTGCCACCTTCGATAATGAAAAGTCCATCGACAGACAGATAACATCAAACGATAAAAGAGGCATCTTACTCTCAATGGCAAAGGGGCGGATATGATCCTCCTTCATAAGCATCTGATTTCTCTTTGTGGGAGGACATATGGCACGCTCCACTACCCAGGAAGGGTGTAGCGTGTGAAGCTGCTCATAGAACAGAGAAATGGCCGGTGCAGACAATGACAGGTGACTTCCGAGGATATTTGCAAGAACCACGCGAAAAGAATCTTCAATCGTCCCACTGCCTATTGCCCACTCCCAATCGAAATGGTGGGTATTCATTTCATCTCCCAGATACATGACAAAATAATCAAGCTCCCAGAAACGATCCTCGAGCCATTTCCGGTTGCGGATACACTCTTTAATATGATTCTGCCACTTCTCTGCCCCCATGCAGGTCCCATCCTTAAATCTATAATCTTCCATAAGTATTCTCTCTGATTATATGCACGTTTGCCACGACAGATGTGTTTAGCAAACAGGACCAGGTTACTAACCTCGACGTAGCCGTTCTTCTTATAGAAATGATAAGCCGGCACATCCCTGTCCGTGAGCAGGAATACCTGCTTAAGGCCCATTTCCTTTATGGCTTCTTTATAATTATCGATAGTCGTTTGAAATTCATTTATTATTAAAAGTTTGAGCAGGCACCCTTGTGTTCACCATAGGGTGGCTTGACCGTGAAATTTGTGATCCAGAATTCCTTGCCCTCATCTGTAATAAAATCGTAGAAAACAACCGGTGAATCCATGCCTGTAGGATAGTCCTCTCCAAAGTGCATGACATCGTTAAGATCTGCGCCCGTATCGCTAAACACACCGGTATGCTGGCCCACATATTCCGCCGTAACATCGTATGTCCAAGCTTTCTCTATATAAGACTCCATTCTCTGCTCTTCTATGCTGTGCCATTCAAGATCCAATATGGAAAGCTCGCCTAAGGAGTCTTCCCTGCTTACCGGTTCCATGGGCTTTCCTTTGATTACGGGAACTTTATTTGAACCTCGGTCAGATAAGAAATAGCCCCTTGTATCAGCCTCTCTGTACAGGTCACCGATCGCTACTGCTGCCTCGCCGGCGGAAGAACTGTCATGAGCTTTCACTACGCCATAAACGGTAATCGGCTGAAACGGTTCCTGACTGCTTCCGTAATTATCGATCAGCCAGTCATCCCAAACTTCATATTTTGTGCCTGTTTCCTGTTCGATATTTGTAATCTCATCTTTTACACTTTCATAGATAAACCCGGCATAAACAGATTCAAAATCGGAGACGGTAATCGGCAGGTATCCGAGTGAGGCACCATCGAGGTTGTTTTCATACATATAACTCTTCACGGTATACGTGAATCCATCTTCTTCATCCCGGCAGATAATCTTTGTATATGCATCTTTTCCTCTCCGGTCACGTGTATCTTTTTCTATCAGTTCGCATTCACCGTAGTTTTCTACAGCCCTGTGATACAATGTCTTCGTGCTTTCAACGTGTCCACATCCAGTCAGCAAGCAGGGTATGAGTCCGGCCACGATGACGGATATTGAGATATTTAGTTTTCTCACGCTCTTATACTTCTTTTTAGCTTTTGCATTGTTTGTGTAAAATGTTTCCATCTGCTTCCGCCTTAGACTCTTCTAAAAATCCTACTAAATACTCATGTCGTTTGGCTGCCATTTTCACCCGAAAAATATTCCGATTCTTACCATCATCCAATACCTATCGACAGTTTTTTTCCTACCATGATACCCAAAATGCAACAGCAGACACTTAAAGCCACATACAAACCTCCAAGTGTATATGATTTGTTTTCGAACAGCTTATAAGCCTCGAGTGAAAACGTTGAAAAAGTAGTAAATCCTCCACACACTCCCGTTTTCCAAAAAAGAACCGAATTAGGCGATACATTTTCCCTTTTATCTGTAATTCCTACGATAAATCCTATGAGTATAGCGCCTATTATGTTAGTTATAAGCGTTAGCAGGGGAAAAGTTGTTTTCACCGGAATAAGACTTATTGTATATCTCGCTACTGCTCCAAGTGCACCGCCAAGAGCCACAAATAAAAAACTCATTTTTTTACCTCTTATTTCAGATTTTTTCCTTATTAGATGAGCCATTGATGTTTCCGCTGCTCTTTAAAATTTTATCACCAAACTGATCCGTAAGGTATGCCGGACTTAACCGCAAACACAAAGAAAAGGACCGAATAGCTACAATAGTCAAAGAAAATCTACGGTTTAAGCTTAAGATAATCATAGCTTACGGGGAAATCAAAATAAGTGTCGGGAAAAGGTTCATCCTTCAATGTAAAATGCCACCACTCCTCTTTAAGCGGAAGAAATCCGTTTTCTATCATCGTTTCCTTAAGCAGGGT
>JAEEHY010000053.1 GCA_016281085.1 Lachnospiraceae bacterium | reverse complement strand
TCACCCGGATACCCGAAGAAGACAGGGCAATGATACCTGAGCAGACAGAGATGTATCATAAATACAATGAACTGGTAAGAACGGGTGATTACTACAGGATATCCTCCTATAGGGAAAATCATCTGAACGACTGCTGGGAGGGGGTCAGGAAAGATAGATCCAGAGCCCTTGTTACGTATATTAAGGTGCTTGCGCGCCCCAATTCAAGAAGCAATGTGATCAGGCTTCGGGGGCTGGATCCTGCTGCATCCTACAGGGTGATCTGTGATAAACGTGTGCTGAGTCTTGAATATCCTTCGCTCCAGCCCACACCCGAGGCTCCATGGGGACGCTTTGATCTGAGCAAAGAAGAGATGAGAGATGAGGCGCTTAAGTATTCGGAACAGCTTGTACTTCACGGGGATACACTTATGAACGCCGGTCTGTGCATAAATGAGAACACATATGACATGACCGGTGATTTCAGAGGGGTACTTATTGAGCTTGTGCGGGTGTAAAATATCAAATCTCTGATGAATTTCGTTATTCCGTAAAAGGCCTGAACCACAGGAAAGACAACATTGTTTAAAAGGCGCCATCCGGCGCCTTTTTAGATGTTGTTGCGGAATAAATTCCAAATGAAAAAAATTGTTATATTTCTTTGAAATCTTAATAAAAATGTGTGATCATGCCGATATAATAATATACGGTGTATTATGCCGTTTTGCAGAAAACAGATGTTTTGCTGATCTTCTGCGATAACAGGTTAATGCGGAGAAATATATGGATCAGAACGATAAGAAAAAGCTGTATCTTCAGATCGGGGACAACCTTATATTGATAGGTGCATCACTTATCATCCTTACCATAGTGGTTAATGTGGGAGATATCGTACGCGGCAATCTTGCATTAAAGCAGTTTGAAAGGCAAAAGAGTTATTCGGCTGCGCTTGACATGGATGAGGAAAAAGATACAGACGGAAAAATAAAGATTACCAATAACGTTGCAGGTCAGAAGACAGACGCGGAGTCACAGGCTGAAGTGGATGAGGCGCAAGGTGAACAGGACACCGGAGAAACAGGAGTCTCCGACGTGGGACTGTTGGATGATCAGGTCCTCGGAGTGATGAAGATAGATAAGATATCCCTGAAGGAAGCGCTTAAGGAGGGGGTCGGCAGAAGTGTGATATCCTCAGCCCTCGGGCATATGGAGGGGACGGCTTTCCCCGGGGAATACGGAAACTGTGTGGTGGCCGGACACAGGAATTACGTATTTGGCAAATATTTTAACAGACTGGATGAGATCAAGGTGGGAGACAGTATTGAAATAGAAACAATGTCCGATACCTTTAAATACAGAGTTACAGACAAGTTCGTAGTGGAGCCGACAGAGGTGTCGGTGACCGATCCTCTCGAAGGAAGGCAGTTGACGCTTATAACCTGTACGCCCCTGTTTGTGGGAAGCCACAGACTTATAGTGAGGGCCGAATTGGTAGAGGATACATTGGATAGGGATATATAGATCTGAAAGCAGTTATGACGGTGTGAACAGTAGCGAAGGTTTTTGATCTTGATTTACCTAAATTAAATAATTAATTTAATTTACAGTTGAGTTATGAACCTTAATATGTTTTTATTACGTCTTTAATATAGAAGATTACAGAGATTTAATAACGGTATTTAAGAATTGTTATACTAACCGAAGGAATACATTTTAAAGGAGAAAAACATGAATCCAATCAGAATGAAGGACAGATTAAGAAGGAGAATGGCTCTGCTTCTGACCTATGCCATGACGCTTACGACACTTCTTACAGGGATGGAGCCGGTGCCGGTGTTTGCGGCCGGATCGTCGTCAGGTGATTTTGCAATAGCGTCTCCTGATTATGGCGTTTCTTTGGGTGACAACTGTTTTATAAGGCAGGGAGATCATATATTAACAAATGGGGATGCTATTGACGCGAGCGAATCGATAGAGGTAGGCGTTTATATCAATATACCAAATAAGACTCAGGATGCTGTATATCCTAAAGAAGGTGATGAGATAACGATCAATCTTCCTGAAGGGTATAAACTTGTCGGAGCGCTTACTTCGCGTAAGGCCATACATAAAGGAAATGATGAGTCCAAGGAAACCGTATGTTATCTGGAGCCCTATGCGGGTGGAGATACGAGTGTTAAGGTAAGCTTTACTGATGTGACTCTCGAGAATATAGATATATCGGCTTATTTCCATTTTTTTATGGAATATGGTGATACGGACAGTATTGACAGTACTGAGGGTAAGGTTACCACATTATTTGAAAAGGATTTCACACTGCGTGTTCCCGGGAATACCGATGGTTTTGCGCTGAAGAAATCAGGAAGTATAAATGCTGATACCATAATATGGACAGTACAAGTAACCGCACCCGATGATATTGATTACGGTGGCTATACATTTGTCGATGATTTGGAAGATGGACTGGAATATATAGACGATAGCTTTAAGGTTAACGGGGTTGCTGCAGACGGAGTTGAAGGAAACATCGAGTACACTTTTCCGGCAGGAACAAAGGGTAATAAGACAATAACATTCAACACCAGAATAAATGATGGTACAGTAGGAAGAAAGTATGATAATGTTGCCGGTCTCTATGACGAACAGGAATTAAAAGCTGAAGATGATGCTACAGTGGAAGTTCCTGACAATCCGTTAACAAAAGATTATAGGAATTATCATACGAATGCATCAGGAAATCCTGAATGTGACTGGATCCTTTCAGTTGATCCCCAAAAGCTCGGCGGAACGATCAATCACTGTAAGGTTGTTGATTATCTCGGATATGGATGGAATGTAAAAGAGGTAAGTATTTCAGACGCAGAAGACGGTGACTACATCGAAACAGAAAACTATGAAAAAGAAGAGCGTGAAAGTGACACCAAGCTGATAGTAAATCTGGGAGATGTTTCATCTGTTACATTTGTTAAGATAACTACGGAATTGCCAAAAGGTTTGCCTCAATATAGGAACAAGGCATTGATAGAGTATGACGGAGGGATGAGAACGCTTCCGATTCATAAAACCATCAATTTTGATAATAAAGGCCTGTATAAGTATAACAACGGGTACAATATACAAACACATGAGATAGAGTGGACAGTTGAGATTGAAGAGAATTCTTCATCCGAGGCTAAATACACTCTTGATATGATCATAGACATAGATCCGGAGACCTACAGCAGCTATGCATGGCGTAAGTCGTCGGAGTGGGACGAAGGTATGACTTTCGTCGGACCGAGTGATAATGATGTATGGTGGAATGTGGGAGGAGCAGCCCAGTCGTTCGGACAACATTATGTTCCCGGATCATTTGAAGCAAACAGTGCTCCTGATAAGATCAGACATGGCCTGATGGAGGTCTATGATCCTGAAAGCGGTGTGGTTGTAGGCCATGTGCTCGTAGTTGAGAGTACAGAAGGATATCTGGCTTCTGATGAAGAAGTTGAATACTCATATAAAACGGAAGTATCGGATCCGTCCGTTTATGCAGGAAATGGCTATGTTGACAAGGAAGAAGGCGTTGAAGTTACAAATGAAGTTGTTATGACTACTGTTGACGGGACTGTGATTTCGCGTGAAGGCGATGCTGTTAATGTAGAACCCAAAATGCTTGTTAAGGATAAAATGACGAGAAAGGTTCTGAGCGATTATGTTTCAGCAAACGATCCTTCATCAAAGGAAGCAATAGCCGCGGTAAATGCATCGGACAGAACGAGTAAGGATACGCCGGATAATGAGGGATATGATTATCTTACAAATCAGATCGCTTATGTTATAGATATAAATCCGATGGGTACAAATGTGACCGGATCAAGGCTGTACGAAACAGACGGTATGGGTTCATACATTTTGCTCGAGGATAAGCTTCCGGAGGGATGGGAGTTTAAACAGATTCCGGGAACCGGTAAGTTCTATGCTCTTTATGAATGTGCTGATGCTGCGGCAGAAAACGAGATCAAGGCAGTTGCCACATCATACTTAGAAGGCCTGCCTGAGGGAAGCAGTGTTGGAAATCCTGCTGTTGACACAACAGATAACCGCATGTCGATGCAATTTACATTGAGGAATATTGATGAGCCATATAAGCTTGTACTGATCGCGGGGCCTTCGGAAGAAACGCTTAATACTTATGTAACGAATCAGGAGAAAGCTGAGGGATTAAGTAATGATGTTTCATTTGAAATAAGGACAGCTCAAGGATCAACTCCCAGTATAGTTGTAACCGATGGCAAAGGTATTTTTGATACTATTAAGCAGTCTGAAAGTGTTGATATACCCAGAAAGGTACTTGATAAAGAGATTGATGAAGCTGAATCGAGGGGTACCGGTCATATTACCTGGAATATAACGTATGATCCGTATGTTTATGACGGAACCGTAACAGGTGAATTAAAGCTGGAGGATACTATACCTGCGGGCGTTGAGATCAGAACTATCAGTGATACCAAACTGGATTTCTCCGAGGGTAATTATTCGGTAGTTGCAAGAGATGTTAACAGTGATGGTTCATATTCCGATAATGGGGAACAGCTTACAGAAGATGAGTTAAAATCATGTCTGAGTTACGATGCTTCAACAAGAATGTTGAGCTTTACTCCGCCTGATAAGACAAAAGGATATGTTATGACTTATATCACGGATATAGTAGGTGAAAACCTTCATACGGGTGATTACATAACAAATAAGGTTAAATTGTCTTTGGCGGAAAGTAATATCACGAATGATGCGGAAAGTTATCAGCTGAATGAACAGGATGTAGGGGCAAGCTTCAGACGGCTCGGAGCGCTTAAGGTGACCAAGTGTGATCTCGGGGATAGATCCAGGCTGCTCTCCGGTGCTCTTTTCAGATTATACTCAAACGAAGGTATGACTGAAGTGGCTAAGGAGTTCACTACAAACGATAAGGGGGAAGGTACTGTTACCAATATTATCCCGGGAACTTACTATTTAAAGGAAATATCAGCACCTGAAGGATATGAGTTAAGTAATCATGTGTATACAGTGGTTGTCTCGGAGGACAAAACTGCGGACATTGTTACCGTAAGTGTTGACAGCGAATTGATCGATGAACCGAGAGGAGTAGGTATAACAATTACAAATAAACCTATAACGGCTGAGGTTACATTCTCAAAGAAGGATGCATCTAAGGAAGCAGGTCCTGAACTTGCAGGAGCAACAATAAAGGTAACTACTACCACACCCGATAATTTACTTGATAAGGTAACGAGCGGAGCAGGTCCTGAGATAACATACGATAAGAAAGATAACAGCATCAGCTGGACAAGCACTGATACCGCAGAGGTACTCAAGGGACTTCCTGCAGGCGATTACGTGATGGAAGAGACCGGAGCACCTGAGGGTTATGAAATCGCAACCAAGATAACGTTCAC
>JAEEHY010000008.1 GCA_016281085.1 Lachnospiraceae bacterium | reverse complement strand
TTAATGCAATTTCGATTCCCTTAAGACCGTCCTGCTCTATGATCACATTTAATCCCGCAAGCTCTAGGTAACCCTTCTCCTGCTCAGTAATTTTACTGTCATTATCAATGATCAACACTTCACTCAATTACTCCACCTCCGGTTATACTTATTATTCTTAAAATATTCCATGTTATTGTTTTGTTCACAGAAAAATCATTTGACTTACATCCAATTTATAATACAATAGTATTACCAGCTATAGAAATTACACATGACGAAAGGAGATATCATATGAAATTCGTATGTCAGGTATGTGGTTATGTTTACGAAGGCGATACGCCTCCGGCTGAATGTCCGGTATGTCACGTTGGTTCCGATAAGTTCAAGGCTGTTGAAGGTGAACTCACCCTTGCTGCTGAGCATGAATACGGTGTTTATGCCAAGACCGTTAAGGACAACCCCGATATAACCGACGAAGACAAGAAGTACATTCTCGAGCAGTTAAAGAGCAATTTCACAGGCGAGTGCTCTGAGGTTGGTATGTATCTTTGCATGGCAAGGATCGCACACCGCGAAGGCTATCCCGAAATCGGACTGTACTGGGAGAAGGCAGCTTACGAGGAAGCTGAACATGCTGCCAAATTCGCTGAACTCCTCGGCGAGGAGCTTGAGCCCAACATGAAGGCAACCACAAAGGATAACCTCAAATGGCGCGTTGACTGTGAATTCGGTGCAACCCAGGGCAAGACCGACCTCGCTAAATGCGCTAAAAAGAACAATCTCGATGCCATCCATGATACAGTTCATGAAATGGCAAGAGACGAAGCCCGTCACGGCAAGGCTCTTAAGGGTCTTCTCGACCGGTACTTCAAATAATATCAGCCATAATGTTTATCAGGGGCGCTTCGGCGCCCTTGTTTATTGCCATCTTTTGCTTTCCTCATTAATGATCTCTATTTCATCATCAGGGAAGCAAGCGTTCTTTCTCCCCATGAGTACTGTGTCATATATTCACCCCTGAAGGCATTTACGGCAGCAGGATTACCATTCAGATATTCATAGTAATCACAATCTATCTTTGCGGTATCAATTCCAACCGACCCGTATCTTCTTAATAAAATATCCCTGCATCTGTATTCCGAAAAAGTTTTATTCAGGTCACTCATAAGATTCTGAAGATATGAGCCATGGTCGGTATTATTGTCATTCTCCCACAGAGCCTCCTGTATCTCACCGTTTGTACACATTGTCCTTCTGTCGATAAGATAAGCTACCAGCTCCATGGTCTTTGAGTAATGAAAATCAACCGGTTTCCCGTCAACATACAGTTCAAAGGTACCAAACGCCTTTACCCTTACTCTGTTTTCTCCCTTTATCTCTATGGGATTCCTGAGATTATCAAGCTCCTCCCTGACCTTCGATGAGGTTATGGGCTTAAGCAGATAACCGCTCGATCTTATATCCATAAAGGCAGTCTCTATATACTCGCTGTAACCTGTTGTAAATATTATATTTATCTTTGGATTAACCCTGCTCTTAAGTTCCTTTGCGAGTTCAATACCATTCATTCCGGGCATTTCAATATCAAGAAAAGCAACATCCGGAATCAGTTCCCCTGCGTTTATAAGAGCCTGATTTGAATTGTCGCAACATATGATCTTTGCATCCGGAACCACCGAACGTATAGTCCTGCCCAGCGTCTCAAGAGACAGCTTTTCATTATCAACCGCAATAATTTTCACTGACACACCTTTAATTATCTGTTTCTTTCCTTGGGATAGTTATTGTTACTTCCGTTCCAACACCTTTTTTCGAATCTATTATGAGTTCCCCGTTACACAGTTTTTTGAGCCTGTATCTTGCGCTATTGATGCCAAACCCCATATTCTGCCCTGTCACTTTCTGTGTATCCGTGTCTTCATTATCATCATTAAGTATTTCTAAAGTATCAAATCCGATACCCGTATCCCTTACCTTTACAGTAAAGAATTTATCATCGGAAAATGAACTTATATAAACTGTTCCACCGTCGATCTTTTTTTCAATACCATGTCTTACCGCATTCTCTACCAGGGTCTGCACACAAAGAGGAGGTATCTTGCAATCCTTCGACCTTATATCATATTCAATGCCGAGAGAATCATCAAACCTAAGTTTTTCAATAGCGAGATAATTCCTGACATGTTCCAGTTCCTGATCGAAGTTTATAAGCTCATCGGCAGATGTCCTCCTGAAACTTCCTCTTAAATACTCCGCAAAAATTGCTATCGCTTCTTTGGCTTTATCAACCGAAATATCACACAATGAATAGATGGTATTAAGTGCGTTGTATATAAAATGCGGACTTATCTGACTCATCAGGATGTCCACTCTCGCTCTTTCCAGTTCCTTTTCCTGTTTCCGGATAAGGATCTCACGGTTAAACTGTATATATGTCTGGATCAGCAGCAGAGAAACCGTTAACATGACAGGCATGACAAATACATCTGTAAAGAGATTTTTCAGCAAGCCTCCCAATACCGGCAATATAACGAAGCTTATCATTACCCTTCTTTCGTCCACCGTCAGGATCTTCCTCGCATCGTAAACCAGATACACTGCTGTCAGCATTACGATATATCCGTATACCATGCTGGCAATACTGAGTATACGTGGGACAAAAACATCCCTTCCCTGTCCGACACGCAGTATATTCCCGGAAAGCCCCAATACGATCCACATGAGTCCGCTCACCGCACTCAGCAGATCTACAATCCTGTGCGTCCACACATACCGTTTATCCCATCTTTCCTCTATGATCATTTCAAGATAATGCACGAATAAGCCGAGTATTGTGTAATAACATGCATTACCAATTCCCACGGCGAATCCCGCCGCCCTGAATAATACTGAATTTATACCTGTCTGCGTATGCTTAATATAAACAGCATTTCCAAAAGAAAGTAAAAACAGCATGAATACGTCAACCATACCCATCATCCTGATGACTGATGACGAACGTCTTCTGCTGCCTTTTCCATACAGCTTATTGACCGGCAGCATAATAAGCACCGGGATAGCCATAAAAAAATCAAGATATACGTTAATCTCCGACATACTTAACCATCAATCCCCAAAAAGCCTCAACGGCTCACCTCATAAACAATATAATTATATCATACGAATTGTCACTGAAATGTCACCAATCCCCCCACAGGTAATAAGATAACCATCTTTTTCTTTC
>JAEEHY010000052.1 GCA_016281085.1 Lachnospiraceae bacterium | reverse complement strand
TCTCTCTCCCGCGCATGAGGCGGCAAATGAAAAAATTCTGATATTTCTTTTATTATCCATGTCTTCTCTTAATATCATTTCCTTTTTTACTCATGATATGATTCAGAGGTCATAAATCCTTGTCCCCACCATCAAACAAGCTTGTGGTGTTGACAGGCTTTTGACCCTTTAATCATGATATTTCTGATCATATCTTCAAGTGCCCGGGCCTGAATGGGCTTTGTAAGGAATTCATCAAAGCCCTCCGAAAGATACATCTCCCGGGCTCCAAGGATAGCGTTTGCAGTGAGCGCCACAACGGGAGTCTTCTTTTCACTGCCCATTTCGGCAGCTCGCTTATCCCTGTTGATCTTCATCAGGTCCTGAAGCGTATTGACTATTGAAATTATCAGCATGTAAATGAGTCCGACGGAAAGGAGTGTCGTATGGAACGGTAACAGAAGCAGCGCCGTAAAGGTCATGTTGTTTATGACGGATACGGCCGGGAAAATAAGCTAGCGCACCTGGATATTGGCTACCAGCCAGACCGCTACGAGAGTGATCGCACACCCAAGGTACATAAGGGTAAGCTTGCGATGTTGAAAAATACCCACAAAGAAACATACCACCGTACTGAGAAAGCCCAGCAGAAGAGTCAGAAACGCTACTGTTATCTCAAGCCCGAGTTCCCTGGCAAGCGTATACCATATAGCCATCCTGCTTCCCATGGTGACCGGATAGAATACGCCTGAAAATGTCGAATCGGTCATTGCTTCAACAGTGAGGTATTTACCGGCATCTCCGGGCTTTAGGTCACAGAATACATATGCCGGTGATGTGTACTTCCCGATATAGCGGGTATCTTTGGTTAAGTACTCTATCCTCAGTTCATCGCCGACATACATCTTAATATCCTGCCTGGCGGTGTGAAAACACAGGCTCTCGTTATTTACCATGTTTTCATCGATCAAAGTTCTTATGACCACTTTCTCTCCGCGTTCAACATCGAGATTGACAGGCAGTGTGATCTCGGTTACCGATCCTCACCCCTGATATGAATTGTAGCATATAAACCCGGATGGGACAACGGTGATAAAAAAGGACGGTTATGAGTGTGTACTTGCGTAGAAGGCTTCTATCTGCGCTTCTTCGTAGGACATGCCCTTCTCCTCGAACTGTCCCGTCAGGATCATCAGCTTCTTGTAATCTTCGGGGATTATCTTCTTGAATTTTGGAAGATAGGCTTCGAAATCATCGAGGATAGTCTTAGCCTTGAGCGAACCTGTATTATCATAATGCTTTGTGAGCATTCCCTTTAATTCATTGCAGTCGTTCTTATTCTCAACAGGCTCCATGAGCACAAGATCTTTGTTAAGGTTCCTGTAAAGAGTGTTGTGCTCATCAAGGACATAGGCAACACCACCGCTCATTCCTGCGGCAAAGTTCTTACCGGTAGGTCCGATGACAACCACACGTCCTCCCGTCATGTACTCACAGCCATGCTCTCCCACGCCCTCTACTACGGCGTATGCACCCGAGTTCCTGACAGCGAACCTCTCACCTGCCATACCCTCGAAATAAGCCTCGCCGGAGGTTGCGCCGTACAGTGCGACATTACCAATGATAATATTGTTCTCGGCATCATAGCCTGCATTTTCGGGAGCACGTACGATTACCTTGCCGCCCGACAATCCCTTGCCGATGTAATCGTTACTGTCACCGTACAGATTAAGGGTGAGACCCTTCGGAATAAATGCTCCGAAGCTCTGACCACCATGTCCGTGACAGTCAAGCACTATAGTATCTTCCTTAAGTCCTTCGGGCACCTGTCTTGTTATCTCGCTTCCCAGCAGAGTACCGAAGGTCCTGTCAGTATTTGTAAGTGTGATCTTCTCGCGACATTCCTTACCGGACCTGATCGCATCCATCACAGATTTCCTGTTTAACAGACGACTTTCATCCTTGGTCTTTTCAAGCTCAAAATCATACACTCTTGCAGGATCGAATACGCGGGCATCCGACTCTTCATATTCAAGGATTCCCGAAATATCTATCTTGGCCGCATTGCCGCTAAGTCCTTCCTTACGCTTGAGAAGATCTGTCCGTCCGGCCATTTCGGATATCGTACGGACTCCGAGTTTTGCCATATATTCTCTTAATTCCTGTGCGATAAAGCGCATGAAGTTCTCAACATATTCTGCTTTACCGCTGAAGCGCTTGCGAAGCTCGGGGTTCTGGGTAGCCACTCCGAAGGGGCAGGTATCAAGATTACATACTCTCATCATCGCACAGCCGAGAGTCACAAGAGGTGCCGTTGCAAAGCCGAATTCCTCAGCTCCCAGAAGAGCCGCGATCGCCACATCCCTGCCGCTCATCAGCTTACCGTCCGTCTCTATTACAACACGGTCCCTTAATTCGTTACGGATAAGAGTTTTGTGGGTCTCCGCAAGACCAAGTTCCCACGGAAGACCGGCGTTATGAATAGAGCTTATCGGAGCCGCTCCCGTACCGCCGTCATAACCGGAGATAAGGATAACCTGTGCACCTGCCTTGGCAACGCCGGCAGCTATTGTTCCCACTCCGGCTTCAGATACCAGCTTGACACTGATACGTGCATTTTTATTCGAATTCTTAAGGTCGTAGATAAGCTGTGCCAGATCCTCTATCGAATAAATATCATGATGAGGCGGTGGTGATATAAGGCTCACGCCGGGTGTTGAATGCCTGGTCCTGGCGATCCATGGATATACCTTGCCTGCCGGAAGGTGTCCGCCTTCACCCGGCTTGGCTCCCTGTGCCATCTTTATCTGTATTTCCTTAGCACTTACAAGATATTTACTTGTAACGCCGAACCTGCCGCTGGCCACCTGCTTGATCGCGGAACTGCGGTCATTGTCACTTCCTGCGGAGGCGATACGCTCGTCACTCTCGCCGCCCTCGCCGCTGTTTGACTTTCCATGAAGCCGGTTCATGGCAACAGCCAGAGCTTCATGCGCCTCCTCCGATATGGAACCGTAAGACATTGCCCCGGTCTTGAACCTTGTAACTATGCTGTCGACGCTTTCGACCTCGGAAATATCTATTCCCTGTTCCGGATAATTAAAATCAATGATGCTCCGGATATATCCGGTCCGCTCATTGTCCACCATTTCGGTATATTTCTTGAACTTTCCGTAATCGCCTTCTCTCGTTGCACTCTGGAGCATATGGATGGTCTGGGGATTGTACCTGTGCTGCTCGCCCTGAGAGCGCATCTTGTGGCGTCCTATCGAATCGGGCGTAAGGTCAGCCTCAAGTCCCAGCGGATCGAATGCTTTTGAATGCTGCTCATCCACAGCCGTTGCAATATCATCAAGCGAAATACCTCCTATCCTGCTGATCGTTCCCGTGAAATATTTGTCTATTACCTTCTGCGATATACCGAGGCATTCGAAGATCTTCGAACCCTGGTAGGACTGTACAGTTGATATTCCCATTTTCGAAGCTATCTTGACTATGCCTCCGAGAACCGCCCTGTCATAATCATCAACAGCCGCGTAATAATCCTTATCAAGGCTTCCTTCATCTATCAGCTCACCGATCACAGCATGGGCAAGATACGGATTGACCGCGCTGGCGCCATAACCCAACAGGAGGGCGAAATGATGAACTTCTCTGGGTTCGCCGGATTCGAGTACCAGTGACATGGCCGTACATTTCCTTGTATCTACAAGATGCTTGTGTACAGCCGCAACCGCAAGCAGTGAAGGTATCGCCACGTGATTTTCATCCACTCCCCTGTCTGAAAGAATAAGTATGTTGGCACCCTCTCTGTATGCCTTGTCAACTTCAACAAAGAGATGATCGATAACACGTTTTATCGGTGTGCTCTTATAGTAAAGTATTGACACCTTGGCTACCTTGAAGCCCGGCTTGTTCATCTTCTCCATCTTAAGCAGGTCAAGATCTGCAAGAATAGGGTTTTCAACCTTGAGCATATGACAGTTGTGAGCCTGTTCCTCAAGCAGGTTTCCGTTTTTGCCAAGGTAGACCGTTGTCGAAGTAACTATCTTCTCCCTGGCTGCATCTATCGGCGGGTTTGTAACCTGTGCGAACATCTGCTTGAAGAAATTGAATAATGGCTGATACTGCCCGGAAAGTACAGCGATCGGGGTATCAATTCCCATCGCTCCTATGTTTTCGGCACCGGTAAGAGCCATGGTTTCGATGCTCTCCCTGCATTCTTCATAGGTATAACCGAAGGCCTTCTTAAGCTGTTGCTTCTGCCTGTCAGTGTAAGAAGTGACTTTGCAATTTGGTATCTTGAGCTCGTGGAGTGTCAGCAGGTTTGAATCGAGCCATTCACCGTATGGCTCCTTATTAGCGTAGTATTCCTTGAGTTCTTCATCGGACACTATTCTGCCCTGTGCGGTGTCGATGAGCAGCATTTTACCGGGATGCAGACGTTCTTTCTTAAGGATGTGATCTTCGGGAAGCTCCAGAACACCTACCTCCGATGACAGAATCAGCCTGTCATCGTCCATTATGTAATATCTCGAGGGCCTCAGACCGTTCCTGTCAAGGATGGCTCCCATTACATCGCCATCGGAGAACAGTATCGATGCGGGACCGTCCCAAGGCTCCATCATGGTTGCGTAATACTGATAGAAATCACGAACCTCCTGGGATATGGTATCGTTGTGAGCCCAGGGCTCCGGTACCATCATCATTGCAGCGAGAGGAAGATCGATGCCGCTCATTGACAGGAATTCAAGTGTATTGTCAAACATTGCCGAATCGGAACCCCACGCCGGGATAACGGGTAATACCTTGGTCATATCCTCGGAGCTGAACTTGCCTGTATACATGGTTTCCTCGCGGGCAAGCATCTTGTCAACGTTACCCTTTATCGTATTTATTTCTCCGTTGTGGACCATCAGCCTGTTGGGATGTGCTTTCTCCCAGCTGGGCGTTGTATTGGTGGAGAAACGTGAGTGTACCATGGCAATCGCCGACTTGTATGAAGCATCGTCAAGATCCGTAAAGAAGGTACGGAGCTGACCAACCAGGAACATTCCCTTATACACTATGGTACGGCAGGACAGTGAGCATACATAGGTATTGTCGGTACTCTGCTCGAATACACGTCTTATAACATACAGCTTTCTGTCGAAATCCTTATCTGTTTCCGTTTCATCAGGACGCCCCACGAAGGCCTGACAGATCGCAGGCATACAGTCCCGCGCCCGCTTGCCGAGAACCTTCTCATCCACTCGTACCTTACGCCAGCCAAGGAAGTCACAGCCTTCCTTTCTGACTATGACCTCAAACATCTTCATTGCACGCTTCCTTAACAGCTCATCAACCGGGAAGAAGAACATGCCCACTCCGTAACCGCGCTTCCCCGGAAGCTCTATACCCAGCGTCTTACATTCCTTCACAAAAAATTCATGGGGGATACGTGTAAGTATGCCTACACCGTCTCCCGTCTCACCAAGCGCATCCTTGCCGGCGCGATGTTCAAGATGCTCAACGATCTTTAACGCATCTGATACCACGGCGTGATCGTCCTTACCGTTTATGTTTACGATAGCTCCGATACCGCAGTTCTCATGTTCGTCAAGCATGGCGTGATTCCGGATATCCTCCGTGTTATCATTTAATACATCCTTTGTCTTATCTGCCATTTATATATCCTCCTAATAAAAACTCGGCTTAAAAAAAAGCGCCAATCTTACAATAAGATTGACGCCATTGTCTTAAAATAAAAAAGAAAATTCACTTTTACATCCACTGTTTCAACGCTTGACCGGTGCATGGCTTATTCGCCGGAAGCCCCGTAGTTACTCAGGACTCTTGCGGACGGGTCGTTAACGTCACAGCCCTCCCATGATTTGTTGGGCATCCAGAAATCCTTAACCATACGGGACTGTCCCGGATAGTACTCTTCGAATATCTCGCGGTACAGAAGCGATTCCTTGGTAAACGGTCTCGCATGATCATATTTCTTTATTAATTCCTCATATTCAGCATCCGAATATTTGGACTCGGCATATTCCTTAAGATGATCTACCATCGAATGGCCTACCGCATCGGAGAAGGCCGCCTTCTCCCTCATCAGGATATCATACGGAAGATAATCCCCCTCAAAGGCATGTCTGAGAAGGTACTTGCCCTTGTTATAGACATTCATCTTCTTTGCCGGATCTATACTCATCACGTACTTCACAAAGTCAAGATCACCGAAGGGTACCCTTGCTTCCAGTGAGTTGACCGATATACATCTGTCGGCACGGAGCACATCATACATATGTATCTCATGGATACGTTTGACCGCTTCCTTCTGGAATTCCTCCGGTGAAGGTGCAAAATCAGTATATTTATATCCGAACAGTTCATCGGATATTTCGCCTGTAAGGAGTACCCTGATATCGGTCTGTTCGTGTATTGCCTTGCAGACAAGGTACATTCCCATGCTGGCTCTGATGGTCGTAATATCGTAGGTACCAAGAAGTTTTATAACATTGGGAAGCTCACGGATAACATCTTCTTTGGTTATTATAACTTCTGTGTGATCGCTGCCTAAATAGTCGGCTACCTGCTTCGCATATTTAAGATCTATGGCATCTGTATTCATACCAATAGCAAAGGTCTTAATAGGCTTGTCTGACAGCTTGGAAGCCACTGCACATACCAGTGAGCTGTCCAGACCACCACTTAACAGGAAGCCTACGGGAGTATCCGAATCAAGCCTCTTCTCAATACCCTTTACAAGCTTGTCATGAATGATCTTACATATCGTGTCAACATCATCATCCACTACCTCATCGACCTTCGTTATATCGTTGTAACAGATAAACTCACCGTCCTTATAATAATGTCCGGGCGGGAACGGGAAGATCTCATCCACCAGTCCGACAAGGTTCTTGGCTTCTGATGCGAAAACAATTTCTTTACCCGTGGATTTTAGATATCCGTAATACAGCGGTCTTATGCCGATGGGATCACGGGCAGCTATAAATGATTTCTTTTTTCCGTCATATATTATACATGCGAACTCAGAATCCAGTTTCACAAACATATCGGTTCCGTACTGTTCATACATGGGTAACAGCAGCTCACAGTCGGAATCACTCTTAAACGAATAGCCTTTCTTCTTAAGCTCTTCCTTGAGCGGGCGGAACCCATATATTTCACCGTTGCAGACAAGGAAATTATTATTAAGATTAAACGGCTGCATACCCTCCTCACTAAGTCCCATTATCGACAGGCGTTCGAAGCCCATGATGCCCCCGGGGATATCGATTATCCTCTGCATATCCGGACCTCTCGATATCGTCCTGTCGAAATGTTCCTTGAATTCATCCTTTGTAAGGCTCTCGCCGAGATAACCCATTATGGAACACATTTCCTTTGCCTCCTTAAATCTGAAAGAATAGTTATGTGAAAATCATATAAAGAAAAAGGCGCCTCGACTAATGTCGAAGCGCCTTCGCTTACAGTAAATATTATATAAACAGTTTTTCGGTTGTCAAGAGTTTTTTATCAGTGATCTCCTTCTCTTTAGCTGTTAAGCGGTCCGGATCAGCAGTACTTCTGAATATATTCACCGAAAAACGGCAATGTAATCTCTGCGATCCCATACGACTCAGAACTGTCCGCAAGTAATCCCATTTTTTTCAGTGCAGTACTGTTAACCTGATAACTGCCTTTTCCTTCAAGCTTCTCAAGTACCTCTTTTCTCTTCTTGGGTCCCGTAGACACAATTCTCAGTATCTCCCTCTCTCCCTCAGGAAGCTCCTTCCATATCTTTTCATAACACTGGGAGAACAACTCGCTCTTAGCCTGTTTTAACACATAATCCTCGCCCTTGTCCCTGTATTCAAAATATGCACTGCCAAATACCTGATAAGCATAGGCAAACCCCTTTGTCATCTTGGCAAAAGAAATAGCCTTGTTTTCATCCATCTGAGCCATATCTTCATATTTCATCGCCATTACCGGTATCGGAAACGGTTCTGTTCGCAGTTCTGCAGCCCTTTTAAAGAAAGTCAGATTGGATACTTCGCCAAGTTCATAAAAATTTTGATAAACGCCGGAACAGATGAGATAAACCGGCCACGAAGCTGCTATTTCATCCTCCAATACATTCCTTATCAGCTTCGCATATACTGAACAGAATTCTGTCATGGAATCAGTCTTTGCTATATCATCTATCCCTATTATAATCTTTTTTCCCGCCTTAACTAAAATACCGATAAGCTGCTCAAGACGCACTTCATCATCATAATCGGTATTTGTATCAACACCTGCATTTATTCCGATAAAGGGTATGGAAATGCTCAGATTGGTCTTCTCCGGCAGAAGGGCTTTTTTAACTTCCGGTTCGAGCAAAAGGTATGATATCAAAGTACTGATCTGATTTCTGGCAGATGATATATCGTAAACCAGCCATCCATCATCTTTCATTTCTGCAGTTTTATAATGTCTGAGGATATTTCCAAAAATGACTGTTTTACCGGATCCTCGTATTCCGGTTATTTTATACACGCTTTCTGACGGCTGCGGGTACATGAAGTTTTCATATATTTTATCTTCCAGAGTTGTAGTAATATTCGCATCACCAACTCTTCCGGGTGTATGTGTAAACGGATTCTTCATAGACGCCCCCAATTACAACTACTTACAGGTTTATTATAATAATACACCTTTTTACATCTATATACAAGTATTTACATGTATATCATAGAATTACACCTATTTACAGGTCAATACCACATGCTCTTTTTGACGTAACGAAATCAGACACACGGGTACAGATATCACAGATTTAACAGATTTGTTTCTTCCATACAGGCGTTATTTCCAAAAATCCAGTTCGTCCTCAGCAAGACCGATATTTCTGGCATAAAACACAGGAGACTTGCCTTCCTTTCTCTGCCGTTCATAATCCTTAAGTGTGTCGATGGCTACCTTGCCCAGTATCATACATGACGGCAGGTTGATAAGAGTCATGCCGCCCATTGTTATATCTGCAAGAGCCCAGGCCGCATTCATGGGTATGACCGCACCTATCATCACAACCATCGAACAGCCTATATAGAAATACCGGACAAACTTTTTGGATGGTATTTTCTTGTGATTCAGATAAACCAGGGCATTCTCAACATAATAGAGATTTCCGAGCAATGTGGTAAACGCGAACAGGATCATTGACAGAGTAATGAATACAGGTCCTGCCTTTCCGAATACGGTTGATATGGCGTTCTGTACATAGGGGGCACCCGATACGGCTTCGCTTCGTTCCACCCCGCTTGAAAGGCACATAAGTGCCGTGGCCGTACATAACAGCAGCGT
>JAEEHY010000051.1 GCA_016281085.1 Lachnospiraceae bacterium | reverse complement strand
GGTCATACTATCCGGCTTAAGATTCTTAAAAAGAGTGAATGCAAAATTTTTGCAACCATTTTGCAACCACTAAAAAAGGGAACCCACTGTTTAAGCGGATTCCCACATTTTATCGTCTATTCCAGCTCTATCGTCCCGGGGGGCTTACTCGTAAGATCATAGAATACCCTGTTTACGCCGCGGACTTCGTTTATTATACGGCTCATTACGGTCTGAAGTACCTCGAATGGAATGTCTGCCGCTTCGGCTGTCATGAAATCTATTGTTTTGACCGCACGAAGGGCGATCGCATAATCATAGGTCCTTTCATCACCCATTACTCCCACACTCTGCATATTAGTGAGAGCAGCAAAATACTGGTCCGGCATCCATGGCGGATTTTCGTCCTCTCCCGGCTTACGGTACTGAAGCCTTCCGTCAGATGTAAGGACTGCATGATCAACAGGTGAGCTTCTCCACTCTTTAACGGCTTTTGCCACTTCTTCACGGTAAATTGCATCCGCATCCTGAACTATTTTAACCTTGTCAGGCGTGATCTCTCCTATTATCCTGACTCCAAGACCGGGGCCCGGGAACGGCTGTCTGTATACAAGACTGTCGGGAAGTCCAAGTTCAACCCCTGCCTTCCTCACTTCATCCTTAAACAGGTCCCGTAAGGGTTCGATTATCTCCTTGAAATCAACGTAATCCGGCAGTCCGCCGACATTGTGATGAGACTTAATGACGGCTGATTCACCACCCAGACCGCTCTCAACAACATCGGGGTATATGGTACCCTGTGCAAGGAAGTCAACCGTTCCGATCTTTTTCGCTTCCTCTTCAAATACCCTGATAAATTCCTCACCTATTATCTTGCGCTTCTTTTCAGGATCACTGACTCCCTCAAGCTTTTTGTAATATCTCTCCTGAGCATTAACACGTACAAAATTCAGGTCGAAATCTCCGTTATTTCCGAATACACTCTCAACCTCATCTCCCTCATTCTTACGGAGAAGGCCGTGATCCACAAATACACAGGTAAGCTGATTACCTATCGCCTTTGAAAGAAGGGCAGCCAGTACAGAGGAATCCACTCCGCCCGATAATGCCAGGAGCACCCTGCCGTTCCCTACCCTTTCACGTACCAGACTTACTGTATTCTCAACAAAGGCATCCATCCGCCACAAACCCTGACAACCGCATATATTTCTGACGAAATTGTATAATATCTTAGTACCTTCCATTGTATGCAGAACCTCGGGATGAAACTGGATCGCATACAGACCTGCTGTCGGATTCTCCGCAGCTGCCACAGGACAGTTTTCAGTATAGGCTACCGTGGTAAATCCCGGTGCAAGCTTCGAAATATAGTCAAAATGGCTCATCCACACCTGCGTAACAAGTGTATCCTTCTCATCAAAGCTTTTATTGTTTCTTTCCTTATCGGTAAGTACATCGGAATAACTCTCTCTGGGGTCAAGCGAATCACCTATTCCCCAAAACAATGCGGATTTCCTGTTTATCAGGGTTCTGGTCTTGCCATATTCACGGGCGTCCGCCCTTTTAACCTCACCCCCGAGTACGTGACTCATAAGCTGTGCTCCGTAACAAAGCCCCAGAACCGGTACTCCTATCTCAAACAGTTCTCTTCCCGCTGTCGGCGCACCTTCCTCATAGACACTGTTTGGACCTCCAGTAAGTATGATCCCCTTAGGGTTCATACTCTTTATCTTCTCAAGCGGTGTCTTGTAGGAATATATCTCACAATACACATTGCATTCCCTGACCCTTCTTGCGACCAGCTGGTTGTACTGTCCTCCGAAATCGATTACTACTACTTTTTCCTTATTTTTATCCATTTTTCCTGCCTTGTATTCTATCTGATCAAGATCTGCATCTACACTTAAAATGTAAGCGGATCCGTTATACTTTTTGATACAGTTAAGTCTATACTACACCCTCAACCTCAGCGTTTCAATGATGTATAAATAAAAATACACTGTGTATAATGCAAAATTTTTTATAAAGTGGTATCATAAAGAGTAGCGCAGGAGGGGCACTATATGTTCAGACAAAAAAAAGCGGTTGCACAGGGACTTCGTATTATCATAGTCGGCTGCGGTAAGGTTGGATCAACACTGGTTGAGATCCTCAGTAATGAAAGCAACGACATAACTATAATAGATAAAAATCCCCGTATACTTGAATCTCTCACAAACACATTTGATGTCATGGGAATTGAAGGCAACGGAGCCAGTTTCACGACCCAGGAGGAAGCAGGTATTAAGAAGGCTGACCTCATGATCGCAGTCACAAACTCTGATGAACTTAACCTTTTGTGCTGCACTGTTGCCAAACAGGTAGGTAACTGTGCCACAATTGCAAGAGTAAGAACTCCCGAATACAATAAGGAGGTTCAATACCTGACGGAACAGCTGGGACTTGCAATGATCATCAACCCTGAGTTTGAGGTTGCCAAGGAAATCTCACGTATACTCTATCTTCCGTCAGCTCTTGAAGTCAGTTCTTTTGCCCACGGTCAGGCTGAACTTATCAAATTCAAAGTAAATGAAGACAGTAAGCTTAATGGAGTAAAGATCGCCGAGCTGTCAAGCATCATCAAGACCAAGATCCTTGTATGTGCAATAGAAAGGGATGACAAGGTTTTCATACCATCAGGTAATGACAGGATCTTAAGCTCAGATATAATCTCTTTCGTAACATCCAGAAAGCAGGTTAAGGATTTCTTTTCTCAAATAGGCGTTAAATCAAGCAAAATAAAGGATGTAATGATAATAGGCGGCGGAAAAGCTGCATATTACCTTGCGAGCATGCTCCTTAACGTAGGTATGTCCGTTAAGATAATCGAAACTGATAAAGCACGCTGTGAGGAACTGAGCATACTTCTGCCCAAGGCAATAATCATAAACGGCGACGGAACCAATGAGGAACTCCTAAAGGAGGAAGGGATTGAGACCGTTCAGGCATTTATCCCTCTTACCGGTATTGATGAGGAAAACATTATCCTGACCCTCTATGCCAAGCAGGTATCAAGCGCCAAGGTCATTACCAAGATAAACCGTATCAACTTCCGCGGGGTTATCAGTAAGCTTGATCTTGGCAGCATCGTTTATCCCAGATATATAACCAGCGAAGCCATCATTGCTTATGTCCGTGCCAAGAAGGCTTCGATGAATTCCAATATAGAGACCCTGTATCATATGTATGATCACAGAGTTGAGGCAATCGAATTCTATATTGACAAAGAATCAAGTGTTACAGGTTCAACTCTTGCCAATATGAACTTAAAGAACAGCCTGATAATCGCACTCATTAACCGTGGCGGAAAGATTTTTATGCCAAGTGGCTCAGATACACTTATGGTAGGTGATTCCGTAATGATAGTCACTACACATTCAGGACTTGGTAATATCACTGATATTCTGGCTTAATAGTTAAATGATCATGGAGAACGATAATGAATAGTTCTATAGTTCGATATACCCTCGGACAGGTTCTTAAGATAGAAGCAGCTCTTCTGCTTCTCCCGTGTATAGTAGCTCTTATTTACATGGAAAGTCACGGTAAACACTTTTTACTGGTATCTGCCATATGTTTTCTGCTCGGTTTATTAATGACTTACTCAAAACCGGCATCCAAAGTCTTCTATCTTAAAGAGGGTTGTATAATCACTTCTTTAAGCTGGATATTTCTAAGTTTCTTCGGTTGTCTCCCGTTTTATTTCAGCGGTGAGATACCTTCTTTCACCAACGCTTTATTTGAAACCATATCGGGATTTACCACAACAGGAGCCAGTATCCTTTCAGAAGTGGAAAGTCTCAGTAAATGCATTACTTTCTGGAGATGCTTCACCCACTGGATTGGCGGTATGGGTGTTCTTGTCTTCCTTCTTGCCATCATTCCGATAGGCGGAGGATCCCAGATCAATATCATGAAAGCGGAAAGCCCCGGTCCGTCCGTAGGTAAGCTTGTTCCGCAGATACGTTCAACAGCCAGGATACTGTATTTGATCTATCTGGTCCTTACACTGGTAGAGATAGCCTTTCTTGTATGTGGCGATATGCCGTTGTTTGATTCCATATGTACCGCAACCGCTACTGCGGGAACAGGGGGATTTGGAATAAAAAATGACTCCTTTACCAGCTACTCACCCTATCTTCAGTGGGTCGTTACTGTGTTCATGATCCTCTTCGGTGTGAATTTCAATGCATATTACCTGTTACTTTACAAACAGTTCAGGAAAGCTTTTTCAATGGAAGAGGTTATTCACTATTTTGCGATCATAATTATTGCCGTTGTGATCATATTTACAAGGCTGTTGCCAAGATACGAATACATTGGTGATGCATTCAGGGACACAGCTTTTCAGGTAGCATCAATAATCACAACAACCGGTTTTTCATCTGTTAACTTTGATAAATGGCCTGCCGTATGTCAGACCGTACTTGTATTTCTTATGTTTGTCGGTGCATGTGCCGGAAGTACGGGTGGTGGAATTAAAGTTTCCAGGCTTATTATTCTCAGAAAGACAATAATCAAGGAAATGGATTCATATATACATCCCAAGAGCATAAAAAAGATAAAGATGGATGACAAACCGATAGAACACGAAGTTCTGCGTGCTACTAACGTTTACTTTATAACTTTTGTTCTGATATTCTCGGTATCCGTGCTTCTGGTCGCCATAGACGGCAGGGGTCTTGTAACCAATTTCACGGCAGTTGCCGCTACTATCAACAATATAGGACCCGGCCTGTCACAGGTGGGTCCTACACAAAACTTCGATCATTTTTCGACTTTAAGTAAATATGTTCTTATGTTTGATATGATAGCAGGAAGGCTCGAACTGTTCCCACTGCTTATGCTGTTCCATCCCAAGCTGTGGAAGGAAATGTTTATTCACTATACACACAGACCCAAGCTGTAAATACTTCTTTTATACAAATCTTCTTACCGTTATGATCGATCTGTACAATGCATTGCTTATCTTGATCCCTGTTGCCGGGGTACTTGCATGAACGATTTGTCCTCCGCCTATATATATTCCGACATGTCCGCCATAATAAATAACATCTCCGGGCTGTGCCTCGGAATAACTTACTTCACGTCCGCTTACTGACTGTGAATATGAATTCCTCGGCAGTGACATTCCGAAATGCTGATAAACCGCACTGGTAAATCCCGAACAGTCACAACCCTCTGTAAGGGAGGTTCCTCCCGCTACATATGGATTTCCGACAAAATTGCAGGCATAATTGGCAATTTCCTGTCCTTTGGCCGAATCCCCGGGAGATGCCTTGACTGAACTTTTACTTTCGGATGACTGACTCTCCTCGGACTTATTTTCTGATTCTTCAGATTTTTCATTATTATCGGAGCTGTTGCTCTCAGTCTCCTGCTGCTCCTGTTTGTCTTCCTTAGCGTTCTCTTCTTCAGTCTTCTTGGCGTCTTCTTCAGCCTTTTTCCTGGTCTCTTCCTCTGCCTTTTTCTTTGCGTCCTCTTCTGCTTTCTTCTTCGCCTCGGCTTCTGCCTTTTTCTTTGCTTCGGCCTCTGCTTTCTTCTTTGCTTCAGCTTCGGCTTTTTTTCTGGCTTCCTCCGCTTCTATCTGCTTAAGAACCGCTGTCTGCTGTTTGATCTGTACCTGATATTCACCGGCCTTTTTCTTGGCCTCGTTTAACTGGGCATCAAAATTATCAAGCGTATTCTTTTTCTCATCGATCATCTTCTGCAGCTCTTCACTTTCATCTAAGTATTCCTGCTGCATTTCAAGAAGATCTTCCTTCTCGCTCTCAAGCTTTTCCTTGATCTGGGCTTCCTTTTCCTTTGTTTTCTGATAATCAAGCAGCATTTCCCTGTCATACTGATACAGCTGCTCAATATAATCGGATTTATTGACTATCTCGGCAAGACTCTGGGACTGAAGGAACATTTCAACATATTTCTTATCGCCCTTCTCATACATGAACTTAATACGTCTCTTCATGGATTCGTATTGTTCTTCTTCCTTTGCCTTGGCTTCTTCGTATTCGGCCTGCGCATCATCAATAGCGGACTGTTTGAGATCGATATCTCCCGATATAAGATCAACGGTAAGCAGTAGATCTACCAGCTGTGCATCGATCTCAACTATCTCCTCTTTTACGGCTTCCTTGTCTTCCTCGATACTCTCGATATTACTGTTTACTGCATCAAGATTCTTCTGAGCTTCATTCTTCTGATTCTGAGCTTCCTTTTTGGTCGTTGCAGCTACATTCATAGCCGGTGTGACCGTAAGGATCAATGACATGCCTAGTAAGATCAGTCTTTTTTTCATACTTTATCCCCTTATTATCTGTCATAACGGACATCGTATAAAAATATCCTTTATGACTACCCTCAGCTTTTATATTATTGTAACTATTCAGAACAGGTAATGTCATAAGGAATCCACCGCAAGCGGTACCCCTTATGACGAATTCTCAAAATACTGCGTATTTTTCGCTGTTTTGGATTCATCCAGCATGTATACTAAATTCGAAAATACCTCATTAAGTATACATGCATGGCTCACACTAAGCTCGAAAAAACCTCGCTAAGTGTTCTGCACAAATACATAAATTTGTAAAATATG
>JAEEHY010000050.1 GCA_016281085.1 Lachnospiraceae bacterium | reverse complement strand
TTTTGAGAAAGAGGATGCTTATTCAAGATTCGGTTTCCTGCTGAATGCTTTCAAATACGGAGTTCCGCCTCACGCAGGTCTTGCGTACGGTCTTGACAGGCTGGTAATGCTCATGGTGGGTGCGGACAGTATAAGAGAAGTGATGGCATTTCCAAAGGTTAAGGATGCCTCAGATCTTATGAGCGAGGCTCCTAATATTGTAGACGACAAACAACTTGAAGAGCTTGGTATCAGGATAGATATAAAAGAATAACAATTGTTGAAGGGCGTTTTATCAGAGGTGTGTGTACTATGAAGTATTGTAAGAAATGCGGTATGCTGTTGGAAGATAATATGGAACGCTGTATCGGATGCGGTTCCGATGTGACAGTCAAAGACAGCTTCACACGTTATCCGGAGGAGATACAGAAGAAGATCGAAACCGAGAAGAAGGAGGCCGGTAAGAGAAATCTTACTGTGGTTGCCATTATCCTGATCTTTGTTGTTATCGTTCTTCTGATCGGCATATTTGCAATGAGAATGTACACTCTAAACGCAGGGACCATGAATATCCCGGGCGACGGAAATGCTCTTTTCGGCAAACAGGACGGGGAGGGCGGTGACGTTGAGGATGCCGGAGATAATTCAGGCTCAAAGGGAGCAGGAAGCGACAGGACGGTAAAGGATGAAGAGGGTGCATATTATAAGTATGTAACCGTAAAGGATGATGCGGATCATGATATTTTCACTGCTGTTTTTCCCGAAGATTTTTCCAACCTGACTTATCAGACGGATTATTCGTGGGGATCGCAGGTGTTTCCTTCGGTGTTCAGTTTTGTTGCTACCAATGATGACAATACAACACAGCTTACTTACAGAACGGTACAGCATTATCAGTATATTACCGGCGAATCCGAAATGCAGGTCAATGTACAGGACAGTGTTAAGAAGTGTATAAGCTTCTATGACTTTAAGGATGTTGAGTCTTATCTTAACGAGATGGTAAAGCAGGCTTATCCTTCGGCGAAGAAGGTTGAGCAGATGGCATCTGAGGATTCCGGTAAGGAAGTTCAGGATAAACTGGATAATGTGATCGCAGCATATGAAAAGGATGCCGAAAATGACATTCCGCCTCTGTTCGGACTGTCTGAAGGCACCAGGCTCACACATAAGGATACATATAAATCTTCAAAGATATGTAATTACAGGATAGTAACGGCAGAAGATCATGCTGTATCCTGTAAATTCTATGTTCCCGTATTCTGTGAGAAATATGATTTTGAAGATGAAACAAAGGGATTTTCGGGACAGCTGTCGGACTGTTATATACTTGCACTGGTAAGCTTTGAAGCCGGTTCCGATGAGCTGTATGACTGGTATGAAGATGCCTTTGATATGTTTGTGAACAATTCGCATACGCTGGAAGATTTCTATAAGAGTACCGGTGCATATGCAGATAAGATAAAAAGAGAAATAGAGGAAGGAATGCAGCCTGTAATTATAAAGGGCAGCGATCTGGCCGGACTGTATAATGACGCTGCAAATATATCGGGGCGTTATAAAGATGTGCTGGATCTTACCGGTACTGCTCCGGGAACTGTCAGGGTATTCGGTGATGGTGATAACAGGTATTTGTCAGCATCTGCAAACATGATGTTTGTAAATCCCGACAAACAGCTTATTTACGCCACAAAGGCAGAGGATGAATATCCGGGAGACGACTTCCTTGAATTGAAGGTGAACTAAAGATGAAAGCTATTGAACATCTTAAGACCATCAGTGAACACCGGAGGCTTGTCAGACAGGGGTGCTTCAAGGTCGGTCTGTATTATCAGGGGCTTACACATGACCTGAGCAAATATTCGCCTCAGGAGTTCCTTGTGGGAGCGAAATACTATCAGGGCTTTCGGAGCCCTAACAATGCCGAACGGGAAGACATCGGATATTCGAGCGCATGGCTCCATCATAAAGGCCGCAACAAGCATCATTATGAGTACTGGTTTGATTACAGCTCGGCAGACGGTAAAGGACTGGTTCCGGCAAGAATGCCCGATAAATATATAGTTGAAATGTTTATGGACAGGATTGCCGCTTCGAAGACATATAACAAAGGACATTATTCCGATGACATGCCCCTTAAGTATTATCTGAAGGGAAGCAGCGAACGACTGATAGAGGAATATACACGTAATACACTTGAAATGCTTTTGAGACTTTTGGCTGATAAGGGTGAAGAGGAATGTTACAGATATATAAGAAACAATCTTCTTGGGAAAAGGCCCGGGACTATGCTTGCATCATGTCTTGCCCGTAGGAAGGAGTGAAAATATTTGGATACCGTAGGTATCATACAGTTGGGTGTGTTGATAGTGCTGCTGATGCTTTCCGCGTTTTATTCGGCATCGGAAACAGCACTCACTACTGTAAGTGAAATAAAGCTCAATACGCTTGCGGATGAAGGAAGTAAAAGAGCAAAAAGAGTACTTAAGCTTCTTGATACCAAGAGCAAGATGCTCAGTGCGATACTAATAATGAACAATATAGTGAATATAGCCGCATCATCGCTTGTGACCACGTTGACGGCAAGGCTGTGGGGTAACAGATTTGTCGCACTGGCGGCAGGTGTGCTTACGCTTCTCATCCTTATTTTCGGAGAGATCACACCCAAAACCATAGCAACCATCAACAATGAGAAGCTGTCGATGCTTTTTGGCGGACCGATAAGCGCCACCATGAAGCTTCTTACACCGGTGATCTTTATTGTGGATAAGCTTTCGGGGCTTTTTCTCAAGCTGCTGAGGATCGATCCGGATGCTGCGAAGAGCTCGCTTACCGAGGGTGAACTCAGGAATATACTTGATGCATCTCACGAGGACGGTGTCATAGAAACTGATGAACGTCAGATGATCGAGAATGTTTTCGATTTCGGAGATTCCCTGGCGAAGGATGTCATGATCCCAAGGATTGAGATGTCATGCGTTGATGTCAATTCCTCATACTGGGAGCTTAAGGAGCAGTTCGAGGAGCATAAATATACAAGGCTTCCGGTATATGAGGATTCGACTGATAATATTGTTGGTATCGTTAATATGAAGGATGTCCTGTTTTACGAGGATGTCGTCAATTTCAATATACGCAATATAATGCGTGAAGCCAATTTCACGGTTGAGTACAAGAAGACGGCCGAGCTGATGGTTGAAATGAGGCAGAATCACATCAGTATGACCATTGTTCTTGATGAGTACGGTGATACGGTAGGACTTGTGACTCTTGAGGATCTGCTCGAGGAGAT
>JAEEHY010000049.1 GCA_016281085.1 Lachnospiraceae bacterium | reverse complement strand
TCGGAGCACAACGGCGGTAACCAGTGGATAGGTACAATGGGTAATTCGTCCTTCGGAAATCTCGGAGGACACATGGGCGGTGTCAGGATAGGCGGAACTACGGGATACCAGTCGGCGTTTCAGGTCATCGGGGAGCGTAAGTTCAGGGATTTCAGGAATGACAGGGTACTCGACAACAGACAGTTTCAGGTGGCTCTGAGGAAGCTCAGGCAGTTTTCCACCAGGCTTGATGTTCCAAAGACAGAGCTTGATATAAACGGCACCATTGATAAGACCTGCAATAACGGCGGGTGTCTGCAGCTTGTATTTGAACGGCCGAGGAAGAATACGGTCAAGCTGCTTCTCCTTATGGATTCTGGCGGAACAATGATTCCGTACAGTACGTTGTTGAATGAACTGTTCCAGTCCGTTAACAAATCAAATCATTTTAAGGATGTTAAGACATACTACTTCCACAATTGTATTTATGCAAGGCTGTATAATACACCGGAGTGTGAGTTCGGTGACTGGATAGAGACTGAATGGATATTTAAGAATCTTGACAGCGACTATAAGGTGATCATTGTCGGAGACGCGGCTATGGCACCGGAGGAATTGTATTCAGATACGGGCAATTACAGGGGACCGAATGACGGCCTGTCCGGATATGAATGGCTTAAGCTGATGAAGAAGAATTTCAAGCGGATACTGTGGCTCAATCCGAAGATGGCTCCGGGTAATGCGCCGTGGCGTGAAGCGGAGACGGCGGTAAAGGGACTGTTTAAGATGAACAGACTTACGGTTGACGGTCTGAAGGATGGAATGAAGTATCTTATGCAGACTAAATAAGTAGCAGAGAGTGAGGGATGCATATGTATAAGGTAATGATTGTTGATGATAATATGACCAACCTTATCATGGCAAAGAAGATATTGGAGGAAATATATGAGGTGGTTCCGGTTTCCGCCGGTAAGACAGCGCTCGAATTCCTGCATGATATGCCGGATCCGCCGGATATCATTCTGCTCGATGTGGATATGCCGGATGTAAACGGCTTTTATGTACTGAGCGAGATGAAGAACGATCCGAGGCTTATAGATGTTCGCGTTATATTCCTTACGGCGCAGGATGATCCTACGACCGAAGTGGAAGGATATTTCCTGGGGGCGGTTGATTATATACACAAGCCTTATACGACCGCACTTCTGCGTAAGCGTCTTGAGGTTCATGTACAGAGCATAGAGACGGAGCGTAAGCTTAAGAAGGTGAATGAGAACCTGTCCAATACGCTTAAGGAAAAGGTTCACAATATCGTGGAGCTCGAGTATGCGATGGTTGAAATGTTCTCATCGCTTATGGGCAGCCGTTCGCATATGATAGCCGAACACAGTGAGAGAGTACAGAAGTATATGGAGCTGTTCCTCACTCAGATAATCAAGACAGGAAGGTTTAATATAACCGAAGAGGACAAGGAGCTTCTTGTGTTTGCGAGCAAGCTTCATGATATGGGTAAGATATGCATGACCGACAGATGTATAGCCGATATGGTCGATC
Organism: Lachnospiraceae bacterium; assembly: GCA_016281085.1. Lineage (GTDB taxonomy): Bacteria > Bacillota > Clostridia > Lachnospirales > Lachnospiraceae > UBA2868. Next base: position 7,526 of record JAEEHY010000049.1, on the reverse strand, counting down.
TGAGCCTTCAGGAGAAGGAATTCAATCACGCACATACGATCATGGGTGCGGAAGCCTGTAAGAAGGTTACCAATGCAATCACCAACAGCAAGTTTCTGCTGTATGTATACAACCTCTGCCGATATCATCATGAAAGATGGGACGGTAAGGGATACCCGGATCATATCATGACTACGGACATTCCCATGGAAGCCCGTATTCTTACAATAGTAAACAGTTACGACAATTTCAGGTTCAACAACGACGGAGGAGAACCGCTTACACACAGGGAGGCCGTTAAGAGGATATCTCTGTGGAGCGGAACACATTATGATCCGGAATTTGTTGATCTGTTCCTTACCTGTGCCGACCTGTTTGAACATGCTGCTGACAAGGATTGATGGATTCATATGATAGATTATCTGGTTTCGTTCAGGGACAGATACTTTGGCGAAGAACTGTCCATGGAAGTTAAGATATATAACGGGATACATATGATAGCGGTAGTTGCTTTTCTGCTGTCTACTTTGCTTATACATTTTTTCTTTCCCACTCCGAGAGCATATATGATAGCAACCGCAACCTCTGCAGCTGCTTTATATACTTTCTACATAGGCAATGAGACGAAACAGTTCGAGTTCCATGCGATAATCATGTCGTGCTTTATCAATCTCATTTTTTTCCCGATGCTTTATTTTGAATTTGATAAGCTGTATTTCTGTATTCCGGTATATTTCATTTTCGGGCTTCTCTACAATATTTTTCTGATGTCCAAAAGAAATGCGCTTATCATGACATCAATTAATTTTGTTGCTTATTTTCTGGTGCTTTATGCGGGTGAACTGACCCGCACGATGGAGGAGAACATAGCGGTTGAGACCGTCAAGGACTATATAGCGGTTTTTGTCGCAATAGCGCTGACATCCCTGTGCGCCGGGCTGGCAATAAGATTTCGGATGTACTTAAACAATAAAGAGGAGAGGAATCTTGAGAAGCTTCACGACGAGGCCGTTGATGCCTATGTGAGCATGGACATATTCCTTGTAAATATGTCGCACGAGATAAGGACTCCCATGAATGCGATCATAGGCACGATAGGACTGCTTCTTGATCAGGATGTCAATGATCACGTCAAGGAGTGTGTATACAACATACTGAATTCGTCAAATGCACTTCTTTCACTGACCGATGAGGTTATGGATCTGTCCAAGTCAGGCTCTCAGGAGGTTGAGATCTATAACGCGAGATTTGACCTTGCCAAGATGTTTATGGAAATAATAAATATGACATCAGTGCGTCTTATGGATTCAAGAGTCAGGTTTTTCGTGGAGATCGACAGCAGATTACCGCAGTATGCCTTCGGTGACGGTCCTAGGCTTCGACAGGTATTTATCAATATACTTAACAATGCGGTTAAATATACAAAGGAAGGCCGGATAACGTTAAGAGTCACCTCCGAACCCAAGGATGATAACGAGATCATACTTAAGGCTGAAGTGGAGGATACGGGTATAGGCATCAAGTCGGAGAATATACCGCATCTGTTTGAACTGTATAAGAGGATAGACCTTACCGAGGACGGACTTAACGCTGTTGAAGGAACCGGGCTTGGACTTGCCATCTGCAAGGAGATAATAGAGAAGATGGATGGTGAGATAACCGTGAACAGCAGTTATCATGTCGGAAGTACCTTTGGATTTAAGGTTCCCATACAGGAGGATTCCAATGAAAGAATAGCGGATATCAAGTCGCCGGATACCTACAGCGTGCTTGTTTATGTGAGTGACGATGATGAGTGCATGGCTCTTAAGAGGATATTCAATGAGCTTCATGTGTATTCCGAGGTGGTATCTGACAAGAGAAGCTTTGAAGCCGGCGTCATCAACAATAAATATACGCATATCTTTATTTCTTCCCAGGAATATAATGCTGATATGCGATTCCTCGAGCACGAGCTTAATGATGAGCATCTTGTCATCATCGCCGGCCTCAGTGAGTCGATATCCGTAAGCAAGATGGGATTTGTAATGACAAGACCCGTTCACATCCTTAATGTCACTGATGTTCTGGCCAACAGGGATTCGAGTTATTCCAGAGAAGTTGTTAAGAAGGGAGAGTTCAAATGTCCCGATGCCAGGATACTGGTCGTTGATGACAATCTCACGAATCTTAATGTTGCAAGCGGCATATTGAGGAGATACGGGGCAACGGTTCATACGGCTCTGAGCGGTAAGGAATGTCTCGACATTCTCTTAAAGGAGCATATAGATCTGGTATTCCTTGATTATATGATGCCGGAAATGAACGGTATAGATACACTTGAGTGCATACGGAAGTTAAACGGTGAGCAGTTCAGGATACTTCCCGTGGTTTCACTGACCGCAAATGTGGTGAACGGAGCCAGGGAGATGTTTCTTGATGCCGGTTTTTCCGATTTCATAAGCAAGCCGATCGATATAGAAAAGATGGAGAAAACGCTTAAGACGCTTTTGCCTGCGCAAATGATACATTATACCAATGAATAGGGCGTACGATGAAGACAAATGATAATTTCGGAATAAGAAAAATAATTGAATACTTTAGCGATGACACCGTTCCGATGCAGAAGAAGAGCTTCTATCTTATCGTAAGCTATATCATGCCCATGCTTCTGCTTGTCATGCTGACCGTACCTTTTGCGAAATACGGTCTTATTGTCGTTACGATAGAGTTTTCTTTTTTTATCATACTTGCGGGACTGACATATCTTGTCTGGAGATATGAAGAGTACCGGCTGGCGTCATACCTGCTGTGCTGTATCGTGTGTTTTGTTATCTTTCCGCTTCTGTTTTTCATTACGGGATATATATATAACGCAACACCTCTGATGCTGGCGGTTGCGGTCATTCTCACCTTCTTTGTTATAGAAGACAGGGGAGTGTGGATCATGGTTCCGCTAGAACTGATCTATTATGCGGCTATGTTTGTCTTCTGTTACAAACACAGGGATATGCTTAACTACTATCTTGAATCCGAATGTACCTTCCCGGAGAAGATCATGAATTTCCTGATGGCCTGTCTTGTTCCGCTGTTTGTTGTGTATTTCCAGACTGTGATCTTCGAGAAGCTGAAGCTCCGTAAGGAGCAGTCGTATATATCGATAAGGAACTCGGAACTCAGCAAGATCCGTTTTCTTGCAAATATGACGCATGAGATCCGCAACCCCATGAATGCCATCGTGGGAATGAATGAACTTATCCTTAAGGAGGATCTTACCCCCGGAGCCAGAGAACAGGCAATGGTCATAAAGGATGCTTCATCACAGCTTCTCAGGATAGTAAACAATATCCTTATCTACAGTAAGCTTGACTCCAACAAGTGGGAAGCCGTTCCCGTGAAGTACAGCTTTAAGGAGCTGATGAAGGAGGTCATAGACAATGTGTCGCGGGGGATGCAGGAGCAGGGCGCGGATTTCTATGTCTTCGTTGACAGAAACATACCGTCATATCTGTTCGGTGACAGCCAGGGTGTCAAGCAGATATTTATGTACCTTCTTTACAATTCCATCCAGCAGACCGTCAGGAGAAGCATGTCACTGGAGGTAAAATCCGAGAGGATACTTGAGGAGCATATGCTCAGGTTCAAGTGCAGGATCGCCGAGACCGGTTCGGGAATGCCCGAAGCGGATGTGGATTCGCTTCTCGGTGCTTTCAATAAATATGATTCCCGAAGGAATGCAACACTTAAGGGTCTCGGACTCGAGATATCCATATGTAACGAGCTTCTGTCGATGATGGATGGTTTCCTTAAGATTGAGAGTGTCGTGGATGTCGGTACCGCGATAGTGTTTGAGTTTTCCAATTATATCATTGATGACACACCGATGCTTTCTGTTGACGAGACCATGGAAAGACATGTGCTCGTATATCTGCATGATAAGGATGAGGATGTTATCTGGAAGAGACTGATGGAGGATATAAAGATCAGTCCGGTTTACGCGGCAGGTCCCGTTGCCCTGATGAATGAGATAGCCGACCACAGATACACCCATATCTTTGTATGGGAGAGGGATTACGAAGCTCTCGGAGATATTCTTAAACAGAGCATGTGTGAGGAAATTACATACGTAATTACCGATTACAGCCATGTGTACAGGGATTTCGGCGAATGCAGGATAATCAGAAAGCCCCTGTCATCTCTTAACATCATTGAGGTATTGAACGGACAGTGGTCGGCCGATGATTACATGCGAACAAGGTCGGCTGAACGTTATATCTACCCTGATGCAAGAGTAATGGTCGTTGATGACAGTGTTGTTAACCAGCAGGTTATAAGCAGCGTACTTGAAAACTTTGATATTGTGGCCAGATGTGCATCAAGCGGTAAGGAGTGTCTGGAGATCCTCAAGGAGGAAGAGTTCGATCTCATCCTGCTCGATCATCTCATGCCTGAAATGGACGGTATAGAAACACTCCACAGGATCCAGCAGATCCCGGGAGCAAATGCGGATATTCCGGTGCTGTGCGTTACGGCTGAGCTCGGAAGGGATGTCGGTGAACGTCTGCGGGAGATGGGCTTTGATGATTATATCGCCAAACCTGTCAAGGATTATCATCTTGCAAGGCTGCTAAGGAAGTATCTGCCGGATGAACTTGCCGTTATAGTTCAGGATGAGCCTGTGAAGCAGGATAAGGAAGTAGATACCGTGGCGGCGGTACAGGAAGAGGAAATCCCAGATCCTCTTGAGATAAACATAGAGAAGGGTATTGAGAATGTCGGAGGACTGGAGGATATTTATTACGTAGTACTCAACACGTATTATCATGAGGGGCTAGATAAATGGAAGGCCATACCCGGACAGTTCCTTACAGGCGATATATCCCTGTTCACAACGAATGTTCATGCTCTTAAGAGCAGTTCGGCCAGCATCGGAGCCATGGTTATGTCAGAGAGGTTTAAGAAGCTTGAAATGGCCGGTAAGGAGAATGACATTGCATATATAGAGAGTCAGCTGGACACCTGTCTTGATGACTTTATGGAGCTTCTTGAGAAGATAAAGGAAATGCTGACAGAGCGCGGGGCGTACGAGGATGAGGAGAGCGGCGGTAATGAACTTGACGGTCTTGAAGAGTCAAGCCTTTCGAGAGAGACCATCGAAGAACTTCAGGAAAGCCTGAATAAGGTTAATCTGAAACGATGTGAGGAAATACTGGCTGATCTTGCCGGATTTAATTACGGAAGTGAACTGAATTCACTTATCGGACAGATCAGGGATGCGTATGATATGTTTGATTATCATACCGTTAAGGATATTGTTACAAAGGTACTGAGTATAATAGAATAAAGTATTAAGGAGAATGTATATGAGCGAAGTATATGAGAAGCTGGTACGCTGTTATGAGAGTGTAAGAGCAAGGATATCTTTTGAACCCAAAGTTGCACTGGTGCTTGGTTCGGGGCTTGGAGATTACGGAAACGATATCGAAGTAACGGCTTCTATCCCTTATAGCGAGATCGAAGGTTTTCCCGTTTCAACGGTCCCGGGACATGCCGGGCAGTTCATCTTCGGATACGTTGACACAGTTCCTGTTGTTTGTATGCAGGGCCGGGTTCATTACTACGAAGGATATCCGATATCGGATGTTGTGCTTCCCGCACGTCTGATGAGGATGATGGGAGCTGAAATACTATTTCTTACCAATGCTTCGGGCGGAATAAATACGGAGTTTGGTGCAGGTGATTTCATGCTGATCACAGATCATATATCCAATTTCGCACCCAATCCACTGATAGGTGAGAATATTGAGGAACTGGGAACGAGATTTCCGGATATGAGCGAGGTATATAATAAAGAACTATGTGAGGTTATAAGAAAGGCAGCTTCTGATAACGGTATTCCTCTTAAAGAGGGTATTTATGTTCAGCTGACGGGTCCTTCATTTGAAACACCGGCGGAGATAAGGATGCTTAAGACACTTGGTGCCGATGCTGTGGGTATGAGTACGGTGGTTGAAGCCATTGCGGCCAACCATAGCGGTATGAAGGTATGCGGAATATCCTGTGTGTGCAATCTTGCGGCGGGACTCTCACCTGATCCGTTAACTCATGAGGAGGTTCAGGCGGCTGCGAATGAGGCAGCTCCAAAGTTCAAGAAGCTAGTTACGGAATCGATCATTTCCTTCGGCCGTCTTGGCTTTTGATCATAAAATAAAACACCGGTAAGGATACGTTATATTCCGGTGTATCAGGAAGGTAAATACAGACAATGTTAAACAGATATCATTTAAAGCGTCTGCTGTGCACAGCGGCTTTAAGTATGACTTTATCCGGACTTGCCGGATGCGGCGATGTGGATATAGGCTTTATAACAGATATGGGTACGGTTCAGGACGGAGCCTTTAATCAGGGCAGCTACGAGGGCGTGGAGCGTTATACGCAGGCCCATGATAAGAAATGTAAGGTATATGAACCCGAGAGTGCATCAGTATCCGAGTATACAAAGAAAATAAACGAGGCAGTCAGGGACGGGGCGGATATCATAATCTGTCCCGGCGAATTGTTTGAAGAAGCCATATACAATGCTCAGAAAAAGCATCCGAGAACAAAGTTCGTTCTGATCGATGGTGAACCGCATGATTCCGAAGGCAGGGACTTTGAGCTTAAGGATAATACAATGGCTGTACAGTTCTCGGAGGAACAGGCAGGCTTTCTTGCCGGATACAGTGCCGTAAGGGACGGAAATACCGAGCTGGGTTTTGTGGGCGGAGCATCTCATGCACCGATAATCAAGTTCGGTTACGGTTTTGTACAGGGAGCAGATTATGCTGCCATAGAAACAGGTAAACAGATCAAGATCAGGTACTGTTATGCCAATACCTTTATCGAGAGCGAGGACGTCGGAAATATGGTTTCGGCCTGGTATAAAGGCGGAACGCAGGTGATCTTCGCATGCGGTGGAGCTATGGGAAGATCTGTTTTTACGGCTGCGGAAGCAAACGGAGGCAAGGTTATAGGTGTTGATATAGATCAGAGTGCCGCTTCGGAAACGGTGATCACATCAGCGGAAAAGCAGCTTGGCAATGCGGTATATGACGGTCTGAACGATTACTACAACAACGCATTCAAAGGTGGAAGCGTGTATAAGATGGATGCATCCAATAACGGGATAGCGCTTGAGATGGAGAATTCAAGGTTTGAGAACTTCACCCAGGAACAGTACGATGCAATATATGAACAGCTGAGGAGCGGAAGGATAGTTCCTTACAGTGCAACCGATTACGGTAATACATCCGATCTGGAACTTGTAAATACAGAAGTATTTTATCTGGAGCTGAATCAATGAACAAACAGGAACTGATACGTGAAGCGCTTAAGGCAAGGAAGGCGGCATATGCGCCATATTCCGGGTATCTGGTTGGTGCTGCACTTTATGCCGACTGCGAAAATGTAATATGCGGATGCAATGTGGAAAATGCATCCTATGGGCTGTGCAACTGTGCCGAAAGGACGGCCATGTTCAAGGCTGTATCCGAGGGCAGGCATGTCTTTAAGGCTATTGCCATCGCAGG
>JAEEHY010000048.1 GCA_016281085.1 Lachnospiraceae bacterium | reverse complement strand
ATAAGTGTATACAGGAATTACACCAAACATCCGTCTGATGAGCTGTTACAGCCCCTTATATATCATAACAGCGAGGATCTGAAAGGGATGGCATACATCCTGCCAATACTTTATTACACAGATTTATCGGATACCATACTCGAATACGTATCTCATACGATACATCAGTTTGAGGATCTGAATGGGATCTTACAATCCGAAATCCTCGCCATATACAAACATGATGCTCATATCCCGCACGGGTTTAAGACAGGGTGTTTCGGTACCGTACTTGCCTTAAGAGAAGACGGGAGTGCTCTTCTTCGTATTCCCGTTATCAACACTACTCTTAAACAGTTCTATGACAACTATAAGGATTACTACTACCTTCCCGCCGAGGACTGCTGTGTTCATAAATCGGTGGCTTCGGGCGTTGATAAGTCACGCCGTGAAAATGCCAAAAAAGAGACCTGCTATGTCAAGCACAGTGGACTTTTCATACCCCTGCTCACTCCCAAAGCATCTGTTACATTTCGTGAAACATACGAATCGAAAGATATGTTTATTCCCTACCGCGAAGAAAACAGTGTCCGAATTCTTACCGAAATCGGACACTGCATAATTGATCTTTTAAAATATAATTAACAAAATTATATATTTTTACTATAAGTATCACGTCCTGTTTACATCTTCTGATAGAAGAAGGAATTACGACGTTCATAACCGAAATCCTTATGATTTACTATCTGCTCCGTACTTCCTATGAACAAAAGTCCTTCCTTAACCAATGATGCATTGAACTTCCTGTATATCTCATCCTTGGCTTCATCGGTAAAATAGATAAGAACATTACGGCAGACAATAATATTGCATCCTGTCGGATAAGGATCCTTGAGCAGGTTGTGTTCCTTGAATTCCACATGACTCTTGATCTCATCCGAGATCTTGTATGATGTACCTATCTTGGTAAAATACTTCTTCTTGAAGTCATCGGGAACACCCGCTATACTCTTCTCGGCATACAGACCTGTCTTGGCCTGGGCTATTACCTGCTTGTCAAGATCAGTCGCGGTGATCTTGATCTGGCTCAGGGGTATATGCCTTGAAAATGCCATTACCAACGAATACGGCTCATCACCGGTTGAACAAGCTGCACTCCAGATCTTCAGGTTCTTTCCGTACTTCTTGACCATCTCCGGAATAAAGGTCTTGTCCAAAAGCTCCCACTGATCGGGATTCCTGTAGAACTCCGAAACATTTATAGTAAGATAATTAACAAACTCATCAAATAAAGCCTTGTCAGACTTCAGTGCCTTTACGAATTCCTCATAACCCGCAATCTTGTGCTTGTTTATAAGTGTGTCGATCCTACGTCTCATCTGCTTCTCTTTGTAAGCCGTAAGATCTATCGTTGTCATTTTCAGGATAGCACTTTCAAACTGCTCGTATGTATATGCCATTGTTTATACCTCACCTTTTAGATTTGCATCATCCATGATAGCTATATGACTAACTCCATATCTCCCGCTTAGTCAGGTATTATCTTATGCTTCCTCTTCCTCCTTGGGAGCTTCGGCTTCACTTGCAGCTTCAGCTTCCTCTTCCCTGGACTTCTCTATTTCGGCTTCTATATCCACACTTACAACATCAGCATCCTCATCGGCTTCTTCTTCGGGGGCCTTCTCGGGCTCGAGCAGCGCCTTCATGCTGAGACTGATCTTCTTGTCTTCAGGCTTGAAGTCAACGATCTTGGCAGTTACTTCCTGACCCACCTTAAGAATATCCGAAGGCTTGTCTATATGCTCTCTTGAAATCTGAGAAACATGAAGCAGTGCATCAATTCCGGGCTCAAGCTCAACAAAAGCACCGAACTCGGTCATCCTTGCGATCTTACCTGTTACAACATTGTCAATCGCATACTTGCTCTCTGCATTGTTCCAGGGATTGGAATCCGCGAACTTAAGAGAAAGTGCGATCTTGGTATCCTGAATATCCTTAATGAGAACCTTGAGCTCCTGTCCGGGCTTAAATACCTTCTTGGGATTCTCTACACGTCCCCATGAAATCTCCGAAATATGAAGGAGTCCGTCCGCTCCGCCGAGATCAACGAATACACCGAAATCGGTCACGTTCTTGACAACACCGTCAACCACATCGCCAACCTTGATACGCTCGAACAGTTCCTTCTGAAGCTTCTCGCGTTCAGCCATGAGAAGCTGCTTCCTGTCACCTATGATCCTGCGTCTTCTGGGATTGAACTCAGTGATAACGAATTCGATCTCCTGTCCGAGATACTTGGAAAGATCACGTTCATATGTATCCGAAACAAGGCTTGCGGGAATGAATACCCTTGACTCCTCAACGACTACACTTAAACCTCCGTCAAGTATCTGTGCAACCGTAGCCTTAAGTACTTCCTTATTGTTAAATGCTTCCTCAAGCTTCTTGTTACCCTTGTCTGCTGCCAGCCTCTTATATGTGAGCAGAACCTGTCCGTCACCATCATTTACCTTCATGACCTTGGCTTCCATCGTGTCGCCTACTTTAACAACCGTAGTCAGGTCAAGATTGGGCGTATTGGAATACTCGCTCCTTGTGATGATACCATCTGATTTGTAACCGATGTTCAGTATGATCTCATCCGGCTTAACATCAATGATTGTACCTTCAACTACCTCTCCGTTATGTATTGTTTTTAATGATTCTTCCAACATCTGTTCAAAAGTTTGCTCTGACATAGCTTTGAACCTCCTGAATAATTTTTTTTGGGGTGGAAGCCCCCGCTGTAATACCAACACTTTTAATGGATTCGATAGAATTAAGTACTAAATCGTCAAGCGTCTGAATATACTGTGTGTTCTCACACTCCTGTCTGCATATTTCATACAGCTTCTGAGTGTTCGAACTTCCCGCTCCCCCTATGACTATCATTGCATCTACCATGGACGCTATTCTTCTCGCCTCCGTCTGGCGTTCCTCGGTAGCATTGCATATTGTATTGGCAACACTAACATAATAACCTTTTTTCTTCAAAATTTCAACTAATTCTTTAAATTTGTTGTTGTTGAACGTAGTCTGCGAAACAACGCATATTTCTCTGTCTTTATCGGGAGAAAAATCATTCGCTTCATCCTCATTTTCTACTACGGTCACATCTCCCCTGGCCCAGCTGACTATTCCTTCCACTTCCGGATGAGTACGTGATCCTATCACAACGATATGCTTTCCCGCTTCGCTCTCCTTTTCAACGATCCTGTGTATCTTCTTTACAAAGGGGCAGGTTGCATCAACCAGTTCAAGTCCCTGTCCTTCTATAATATCATATATCTGTTTCGACACACCGTGAGACCTTATTATGACCGTGCCCTCACTGATGTCCTTTAACTCACCGGCGCTGTTGATGACGGTTACTCCGCGTTCCTCAAGCTCTTTTACTACCTGTTCGTTATGTATTATCGGACCGTAAGTGTATATCTTTCCGCCCTTTTCTATTTGTTCATATACCGAATCCACCGCTCTCTTGACTCCAAAGCAGAACCCGGCATTCTCAGCCAAAATCACTTCCATATCAGCTCACGTATTCTCCCGACCACTTCATCAATATCCATATCCGAGGTATCCACAAGAACTGCATCTTCTGCCCTTACCAGCGGAGATTCCGCCCTGTTCATATCCCGCTCATCACGTTCCGCGATCTCCTTCTCGATCGTTTCAAGATCGCATTCCTCACCCTTTTCCTTAAGCTCGTCATATCTTCTCTTTGCTCTTACCGCCGTGCTGGCTGTGAGGAATATCTTAACATCCGCACCCGGAAGTACCTTCGTTCCAATATCCCTGCCGTCCATAACAACATCAGCCGTTTCTGCAAGCTTCTGCTGAAGGGAAACCAGCTTCTTCCTGACCTTGGGATTGGGCGAGCTTGCGGAAGCCATATTTGAAACCTCCTGCGTCCTTATAAGCCCGTTGACATTCTCACCGTTCAGTATGACTATCTGCTCGCCGTTTTCATATCTTATGGAAATATCCGCATTTACGCATGCCTTCTCTATTCCCTCGCTGTCGTCGGCCTTAATGCCGTTCCTTATAAGATACAGCGCCATTGCACGATACATCGCTCCTGTGTCAACGTAAATATATCCCGTTTCCTTTGCCAGTCTCTTTGCTATTGTACTCTTTCCGGCTCCGGCCGGTCCGTCTATCGCTATCTGCATTTATCTCTCTCCGTTTTTGTTATAGTGAACACATAAGCTCGTTTACTGTTACTGTTTATCACTCT
>JAEEHY010000047.1 GCA_016281085.1 Lachnospiraceae bacterium | reverse complement strand
TTGATCTCTCTTCCGTCCTCATAGTACTGAGTACATGCCTCGGTCGTGATAGTGAAGCCCTGCGGTACGGGAAGTCCCAGATTGGTCATCTCGGCAAGGTTGGCACCCTTTCCGCCGAGAAGATTCCTCATATCAGCGCTTCCTTCACTGAATAAATACACCCATTTCCTACTCATACTGTTCCTCCTTTTACTTGGTACTGATTTATCTATTCCAATGCTGTTACGAAGATTTACGGATTAAGTTCTTCGCTTCGCTCAGAATGACAGCTTAAAATGCAAAATACAATCCGCATATACAAATATGATACCTAAATTCAGTGTTATTAGCAAGGTATTTATGACTAACTTTGCATAAATCGGTGTCAGAAATGTCACTTTTTATATCAAACATGCCCTGTACAGGGAATTCCGGACACCATGACCATGCCAAACACGGTCTTTATCCGTGTATATCCAGGAACTGAGCCTGTCCGTGAAGCTTAAGTGTGGCAGAGTCGGCAGGAACGAAGATGCAGTCGCCCTTGTAGAAGTTAAGGCTTTCATTGTCGTAGGTTATCGTACCGCACCCGTTGACACACAGCAGAACCCTGAAGCTCACGCCATCCGCCATATATGTAACCGTCTGACGCCTCTCGGTGTTTATGAGCATCCTGTATACCTCGAAGTAACGGCATCTGCACAAAAGTTCCGAAGCTACACCCTGTCTGTACTTAAGTACTCTGAGGGGCTGTCTGGGTTCCGATTCCTGCGTCAGCTTCGCAACATCCAAAGAACGGTCGATATGAAGCTCGCGTTTGTTTCCGGCCCTGTCTACCCTGTCGTAATCATACAGCCTGTATGTGAGGTTCGAATTCTCCTGTATCTCGGCTACCAGTACTCCCTCACCGATCGCATGTATGATCCCTGCTTCCACGAAGAACACATCATCCTTTTTAACGGGCACCGACTGAAGATATCGTGTCAGAGTCCCGTTGTCTATGGCTCTTTTCATCTCATTTCTGGTCATGTTCCGGTTAAGGCCGTATATGAGCCTTGCATCCCTTGTGGCATCAAGTACATACCACATTTCCGTCTTACCGCGCTGACCTCCCTCATGCTCTTTGGCATATTCATCATCGGGGTGGACCTGAACCGACAGATCCTTGTCAGCGTCAATGAACTTAATGAGGATCGGAAGCTCGGGATCTTCAACATTTTCCCTTGTAAGATGAGTCCCCATGTATTCGGGATGCTCCCTCAAAACCTCCTTCAGCGTCTTACCGTCATACATGCCGCCGCACACGTAACTCGGACCGTCGGGATGTGTCGAACACTCCCAGGTCTCTGCCAGCGGATACATATCTATATTCTTTTCAAATTCATCGTTTAACCGACGTCCTCCCCACAGGTAATCCTTGCCTGAAGGCCGCAGCATCATTGGCTTATTTCCCATCTGCTCAATACTCCAGCCTGTACTTCTGTTTATCATGGACACTTATCTCACGTCCGAGCTGCACCTCGATAATCTTAAGCTCGGTACGTGCGATTATCGTATGACGGCAGCCGGCACTCATCGTGATCACGTCACCGGCGCTTACGTTCTGCTCCATTCCGTCCACGATCGTTGTTCCTTCTCCCGACAGGACCACCCATACCTCGTCTCTGTTCCTGTGGCTGTGGTAGTTCATCGAATTACCTTCATTCAGAGTAACCTTTATCGTCATGGATTCGGGCTCCACATCCATAACCTTATAGCTTCCCCATGACTTCTCGGCAAACATTATCTGCTGCTCGAAGTTCCTTGCAAAGGAGCTTATCCTGCTGCTGCTCTCCTTATCCGTTACAAGGATACCGTCGGGCGATGCCGATATCACCACATCGGTTAGTCCCATTGCCAGTACCGGTACATCCATCTCGTTTACTATATGGACATCCCTGCACCCGTCATCCAGTATTCCCTTGCCGACCACCTTCTCGCCCATTGCGGCGGTAAGGGATTTCCAGGTTCCGAGGTCCTGCCACTTTCCCGCAAACCTCTTAACCTGCATCTTTTTCTCCTTCTCGGCAACAGCATAGTCGAAGGATATCTTAACCAGTGTGTCGTATTTATCAAACAGATCACTGTAATCGGTAAAATCAATCAGCTCATGAGCCTTATCAAGCACATATCTTAACTTATATGCAAATACACCACCGTTCCAGAGAGCACCATGACTTAAGTACTCCGCTGCTTCCTCCTCGGTCGGCTTCTCCTTAAATACTTCTACTTCCGATATTTCATCATCCGTTGCCGGTACTATGTACCCATATAGCTCCGCCGATGAATCATCTGTCGGGTTCTTGTAAGGCTGTCCCTTGCCATCCTGGCTTCCGGGAACAACACCGAGCAGCACAAGGTTGGCTTCACCCTTCGCAGCCTGTTCACTGAGTTCGTATATCGAACGGAAATAATCCTCCTCAACATAAGGATCGACAGGACAGATAACAACCGTCTCATCCTCCGATACACCCTCCATATCCACCAGATATGCGCTGGCCAGTGCTATTGCCGGAAAGGTGTCCTTACGGCTTGGTTCAACAGATATGGACACATCATCACCAAGCTGGTTCCTGATAGCCGACACCTGCATCTTGGAGGTCGCCACTGTTACCCTGGCATCCTTATCCACCTTCTTTATCTGACGGTACATCCTCTGTATCATTGATTCATAGGTACCGTCTTCATTCTTGAATATTTTAATGAACTGTTTGCTTCTTATATCATTTGACAGCGGCCATAATCTCTTACCCGAGCCGCCGGACAGTAATACTACATTCATAAGCTAAGCTTAGCTTTCCTTTCCTTTTTTCTTCTTATCCTTCTTCTTGTCTTTCTTCTTATCCTTCTTATCTTTTTTATCTTTCTTGTCCGATTTGTCCTTCTTGTCTGATTTATCCTTCTTATCCTTTACTTGCCCGTCATCCTTCTCTTCCCTGATATGATAGCCGTCATCATCATGCGCGATCGCGGATATCCTGGGAAGTACTATACTCATCGAAGGAGCCTCGTTTTTCTTCTTATCCCCGGCTTCTATCCCGTCTTTGCTTTCTTTCCTGTCTTTGTTTTCCTTTTTATCCAGTTCCTTCTTATCCGGTGCTTTCTTATCCTCTGATTTCTTATCCGGTTTCCCGTCGTCTTCCTTCCTGTCTGCCCTGTCCCTGCCTTCCGGCCTCTTGTCGGCATTCTTGCTTACACTCCTGTAAACACCTACCTTTGCCTCTCCCTTCTCGGAACCCGACAATAAAAAGTACGGCGATACCTCAAGCACCTCACATATAACCAGTATCTTGTCCGAAACCGGGTTCGTTCCCTTCTTCTTCCAATCACTGATAGTACTCTCGGCTATCCCCGTTCTTTTAGAAAATTCCTTCTGTGTGTAACCCTTTTTGTTGATAAGATCGAATATCCTCTCACTTATAGTCATATTTACCCCGCTCCTTTATATGTGATAAACCAAAAGCTTATAAATATGATTATAACTTAATTTGTCAGATATTTCACTAAATTTCTTGTGATTATTCTATATAATTTGTATCTATTCAGAACAGCACATAAATTTTAAAATATGAACTGCCAAGTTTACTTGAGCAGGGCATATTTTATAAATTTATGTATTGGATGAATCCAAAACAGCGAAAAATACGAAGTATTTTGAGCCTGTTCTGAATAGATAATTGTAACTAATCCCTCTTAAAGATGTCCCTTGTATACACCTTCTCTTCAACATCGTCAAGCACCGGGTCGTAGCGATTTGCTATTATCGCATCACTCCTCTTTTTGAAGTCATCGATATTGTTAACGACCTCGCTTCCGAAGAAGGTGCTTCCATCCTCGAGTGTCGGCTCATACACGATAACAGTTGCTCCCTTTGCCTTGATACGCTTCATGATACCCTGTATGGAACTCTGACGGAAGTTGTCACTGTTACTCTTCATTGTCAGTCTGTAAACACCTATGATGACATGATGTTCATCATCCTTGCTGTAGGAGATGCTGTTGTTATAATCGTAATATCCCGCTTTGTTGAGCACACGGTCCGCTATGAAATCCTTACGTGTCCTGTTCGACTCAACGATGGCCTGTATAAGGTTCTGCGGAACATCATTGTAGTTGGCAAGCAGCTGTTTGGTGTCCTTGGGAAGACAGTAGCCGCCGTAACCGAATGACGGATTGTTGTACTGGGTGCCTATCCTCGGATCAAGGCATACACCGTTGATTATATCCTGAGTATTGAGTCCCTTCGTCTCTGCATAGGTATCAAGCTCGTTGAAATATGATACCCTGAGGGCAAGATATGTATTCGCAAACAGCTTGACCGCTTCGGCCTCGGTCATTCCCATGAAAAGTACATCTATATCCTCTTTGAGAGCGCCCTGTGTGAGCAGTCCCGCAAACACCTTTGCAGCATTAACCAGCCTCTCATCATTCATATCTGTTCCGACGATTATCCTTGAAGGATAAAGATTGTCATACAATGCCCTGCTCTCCCTCAAGAACTCCGGCGAGAAGAGTATGTTGTCAGTATTGTATTTCTTTCTTATCGATTCGGTATAACCGACAGGGATGGTTGACTTGATCACCATTATCGCATCTTTATTGCATTCAACAACAAGCCTGATTACCGCTTCAACCGCAGATGTATCGAAGAAGTTCCTGTTCACGTCATAGTTGGTCGGAGTTGCGATTATAATGTAATCGGCGTTTTCATATGCCTCCCTGGCATCCAGAGTGGCCTTAAGATCAAGCTCCTTTGTACTAAGATATTCCTCAATCTCCTTATCTGCTATCGGAGATTTCCTCTTATTGATCAGCTCAATCTTCTCGGGAATGATATCCACCGCGGTCACATGATTGTTAACCGACAGCAGGGTCGCCATTGACATTCCAACATAACCCGTACCAGCTACCGCAATGTTATATTTCTTACTCATTTCTGTTCCTTTCTCAGAATGAAGAATAAACTCTCCATATTATACCTTAATCTGAAAAATACTGCAATCTTACCATAAAACAGCCCGGGATTCCTCCCGGGCTGTAAATTGTATATCTTTCAAGTGTCCAATGAGCTGTTTACTCATCTTTCATTTCGTTCCGATCCGGAATTACTTCCATTCACCGTACTGCTTACGAAATTACTTCCATGCATCGTACTGCTTCTGGAACTCAGCGAGGATATCCTGATATCCTGCTTCGTCAAGAGCTGCCTGATATGCTTCGATGGTTGACTCAACGTCAGCTGAAGCGATACCGCCGTTCTCAAGAGCAAATCCGTATTCCTCGAATACGTTCTGGCATGCTGTGAAGGCTGCCTCAACAGGTGTCTTGTCGAAACGGAAACCTGCTGCGGGTGATACCTCTGCACCGCCGTTGAAATCAGTGTACAGAGAAGCCTTGTCTGCAGGCTCGTTGTCAAGAGGTGTTACGATAGTAGCCGAAGCTGACTCCCACATAGAATGGTTATACTTTTCAGAAGTCTGGGTAACCTGACCCTTATCATTGTATGTGAAGTCCTCGCCCTCGATACCGAAGGTGTAGATATCAGCAAGCTTGCTGTCTGTGTAAAGAAGTCCAAGGAAATCTATACAAGCCTGTGCCTGCTCGGGTGTTGAATTAGCTGTTACACAGTAGCATGAACCAAGTGCTGATGTTGAATGTGCCCATCTCTTGGTATAAGGCTGTAATGCGATAGGCTGGTTGTAACGGCTCTCAGCTTCCATGTTAACCGGAAGATCTGTCCACCATGTTACTGCCCAATCCTGTGACTGTGTTGTAGTATCGTTTGTTGTCTTGGTTACATCATCCTCTGAGAGATATCCCTTCTCAGCCCACTCAGCCATAAGAGTACAGAACTCAAGGTACTCAGGGGTAGTAATGGTATCAACCACTTCATTTGTCTTCTTGTCTACCGCAACCCAGTTAGATGTGCTGTCTGCTGTGAAGAAATCAAAGTTATCAATGTACCATCTGTAGAACATTGCTGTCTTCTGTGTAAGGTAAGGGTACTTAAGTCCTTTATTCTTGGCATCCTCAAGCATCGGCTCAAGATCCTTAAGGCTCTTAACCGAACTTACATCCCATCCGAACTCATCAACAAGTTCCTTACGGAAGATGAAGTCATATCCTTCAACATTGTCCTTGTATACGGGAACAAAATAGTTCTTGCCGTCATACTTTGTTGCTTCCCACTGTCCTTCGTCCATTGAATTGTAAAGATCGGTTCCCTTAAGAAGATCTGTAAGATCGTAAACCGCATTCTTGGGTACGAGGTCATTGGTACCGATCGTTGCTTCCCATGAAGCTGTCCAGAGAAGGTTGATCTCATTATTTGCAAGTGCCAGGTTAGCCTTCTCCTGATATTCACCTGAGCCTATATCTGTCAGGTTGATATGTACGTTGATCTTATCTGCGATATAGTCATTGATCGCATCCTCAACCTTCTTGTCCTGCTCTGTATCAGGATTTGCAAGGTTGAATGTACATCTGTACAGATTGATGTTAACCTTTCCGTCTGCTGTTGTAGCTTCTGCTGCGCCCGCATCTGCTGTGTCTGTCGCAGCCTCATCACCTGCGTCACCTGCATCTGCTGTATCTGCGGGTGCAGCTGCACCTGCATCTGCCGGAGCTGCTGCCGGCTGTCCGCCGCATGCTGCAAGACCTAATGCCATTGTTGCTGCGAGTGCTGTTGCCAGTACTCTTTTGATTACTCTGTTTTTCATTTTTTACCTCCCTTAATTCTTTGTTTCTATCCCTTAACCGATCCAACCGTAAGACCCTTAACGAAGTACTTCTGGAAGAACGGATAAACGATCATTATAGGTCCGATAACGACAATAACCGTAGCCATTGTTGCCGAGTACTGAGGTATGCTTCCTCCCATGGCCGCCCTTACCGAAGCAGGTACGTTGGAGTTGTTGAGAAGGAATTCAATACTCTTCTGTATATTTACAAGAAGAAGCTGAAGCGGCTTCTTACTGTCCGAAGTAATGTACAGTAATGCATTCTGCCAGTCATTCCAGTAGGCTGTTGCCATCATGAAACCTACGGCTGCGAGCGAAGGTTTAAGAAGCGGAAGTGTTATACCGAAGAATGTGTAATACTCACCAGCTCCGTCTATCTTGGCTGCCTCCATTAGCTCACCGGGAATGCTGTTGACTATGTATGTCCTCAATATGATGACATTCATCGTCGTGACCATAAGAGGAAGCACGAGCAGTGCATAACTGTCTTTTAAGTTATAATACGAAGTAAATACTATATAACCCGCAAGCTGACCGCCTGTAAATAGCATCGGGATAAGAAGATATACCGACAGGAACTTCGCCAGCCTGAAGCCCGGACGGCTGATCGCATAAGCGAACATACTCATTATCAGAAGTCCGAGCAGTGTTCCGATAACTGTAACCCCTATCGTTACCGCATAGGATCTCATGAGCTGAGTACCGTATCTTAATACCGCATTCATTCCGGCCATTGACCATTTCTCGGGGAAGAAGCTGAAACCGTTCTTCGCTATTGCCTTCTCATCCGTAAACGCCGCTATGAATACCAGCACAACGGGAAGTGCACAGAATAATGTATATAACAACAGGAAAAAACCAAGTATGTATTGTCCGACTCCCTTTTTTTCTCTTCTTGATGGAGCTAAATCAGCATCATAGCCTCTTGCCATTGTATTACCTCCGATTTATTAATCATTGTTTCGAATAATCATTAAGAAGCACAAAAAACCGTCTTCACATCACCTTAATATCAACTGTCCCGGTCAGAACAGAGCATTCTCGGGTTCAATCTTTTTAACCATCCAGTTCGCAAACAGCATCAGGAACAGACCTACAACCGACTGGAAGAACGAGGTAGCCGCCGTAAATCCGAAATTGGAGTTCTTAAAGATCGCATTCAAAACATAAGAGTCAATAACCTGCGTTGTATCATACAGCTGTCCGCTGTTTCTTGTAACCTGAT
Organism: Lachnospiraceae bacterium; assembly: GCA_016281085.1. Taxonomy (GTDB): domain Bacteria; phylum Bacillota; class Clostridia; order Lachnospirales; family Lachnospiraceae; genus UBA2868. The sequence goes on along the minus strand of JAEEHY010000047.1, from coordinate 1,046 downwards.
AGAAAAGACCGGTATCGGATTTCATGATACTGCCGACCGAAAGAAGAAGCATTACGGTGATCATCGGGATAAGTGAAGGCAGGGTTATATGCCATATCTGCTGCCACTTGTTGGCTCCGTCGATCTCGGCCGCTTCATACAGGGCCGTGTCTATTCCGGCCAATACCGACATATACAGGACCGAACCGTATCCGACGCTGTTCCACATCTTAACGATAGTAAGTATGGTGGGCCATAAGTCCTTCCTTGTATAGAACCTTATTCCCATGTTGAATGTATTGTTAAGGATTCCCGTATCAGTACTGATAAAAGCATATACTATGAACTGAACTGCCGCATAAGAAATGAAAACAGGAATGATCATTATTGTCTGCATTGTCTTGGCTGCCCGTTTAAATACGAACTGATCAATGGCAATGGCAAGAACAACATTGAGGAAAGTTCCGAGTGCCGTAAAGATAAAGTAATACATAAGAGTATTCTTGGTCATGGAAATGAAAGTCTTCTTGGAAGCAATGAGGAACTTGAAATTGTCAAGTCCGCACCATGGACTCTTCCATATTCCGAGCGAGAAATTGTAATCCTTAAATGCCATCACAAGTCCGGCCATCGGCACATACATTATAAAGAATAAAACAAGTACAACAGGCAGTGCCATCACAACATGCGCTCTGTGCTTCCATGTGTTTTTCAGGAAATCCTTCATAGCTTGTCACCTCTTATGATTATTTGACATTCGTAACTATTAAATATTTACCGGTTACTCAACTTAAACGATTACGTAAAAATTCTACACCATTTTTTTTCTAATGGCAACACCTATAATATCTTTCTGTTACCATAAATGTTAATTTTGGCTAACCTAACCAACTTTACCTGATTAAATTTATTAAAATTTACCTAATTATCATCACGTTTCTACCTTAACATCCGGCTCCGACATATGCAGAACGTACTCCACACCCTGTATCTCTTTATCTGTTGTTACCTTTATCACATTTCCGGTCCGTACGGCAGATATCCGGTTGGCCGATTCTCCCTTTACA
>JAEEHY010000046.1 GCA_016281085.1 Lachnospiraceae bacterium | reverse complement strand
GGCCAGCCTGACCAACTGTTGCTTTCTACGGGAAGAAACTTACGTTCCTCAGCTGCGGATTTCTGTTCTGCAGTAGGAATAGTGTTAACTGCGTATACTCTGGTGTTCAAACCAAGAAGGATAAGAGTAAATGCTATTGTGATAAACAGGTGTTTCAAGATTTTCATAGTATATATAATACTATAATTTAATTGAAATTGATAGAGAGCGTGAATAAGATAAATGAGTGGTGACTGTTATAAACCGTTGAAAAAGTGTTTGCATGAACGTGTATAAGTAACTAGAATGGAATAGAGAACAAAAAAGGGAGCGGATTTTATGAGGCTTAGAAATATAACCGGTTCAAGGGAATTGATTGCTGAAAATAAATATGTTGTTCATGAACCGGAATTGTGTAAGGGAAAATGGAGACAGGATGTATTTCATAATGATAACCCCATTCATATAGAGATAGGAATGGGTAAGGGCAGATTTATCATGCAGCTTGCATCAGATAATCCTGAGATAAACTATATAGGAATAGAGAAATATTCGAGTGTATTGTTACGGGCCATACAAAAGATGGAATTAAATGAACTCCCCAATCTGGTCTTTATCCGTATGGATGCGGAAGACATAGAGGATATCTTTGATAAGGACGAGATAGACAGGATATACCTTAATTTTTCCGATCCATGGCCTAAGGACAGACATGCCAAAAGAAGATTGATGTCGCAGAATTTTCTTAATAAGTACAATAACATACTTAAAAAAGAAGGTACTGTAGAATTTAAAACGGACAACAGGGAGTTGTTTGATTATGCTGTAGCAGAGGCTCCGGCAGCAGGCTTCAATATCCTTAAGCTGACTTACGATCTTCATAATACGGAGGATATGATGAAGGGAAATATAATGACGGAGTATGAAGAACGTTTCTCATCTATGGGAAATCCTATATGTAAATATGTGATCGGAAGATAGAATTTCCGGAGAAGGTATGATGGCAGATCATGTCTGCTTTTTGATTTTTTTGCCTGTGATAAAAGGGAAGAATTTATTAATGACTGCTATGGTCAGAGTTGTATAGATCAGAAAGATACAAACGATGATTGCATAACAGATATATCCCCTGGCTCTTGTCAGATACTGATTAATGTACATGGCGGCTCTTTCTGACTGGTTTCTAATTGCAGAATTGTTATGAACAGCCATGAATATCAATGAGTTGACGCCATAATACTTAAGAATGGGGAAGCTGTTTGTTTCATTTATCTTTCCTATATGTATTGAGGACAGCAGAATGCTTAGCAGGATAATAAAAAGTGACCCGCATACAGAGCTGAGATAATACAGGGGATAATTGTTCAGGACCATTGAACGGAAATCGACGGGACGGTTTAAAATATTTATAAATATGTTAATTGCAAGAATGACCGGAAGACATACAGAAAAGAGTGCTTCCGGTTTTTTGATCTTCTGTTTTATCATTTCTATCGCACGATTAAGACAGGAACCGATAAAGATATACGAGCAGGCAAATACAGGCCGTATAAGCGTTACTGCCAATTCATTGATCCTTTCATATATTTCAGGATTGTTGGGTAATCTGTTCCGTAAAGAATTGATCATTATAGCTGCCGCTAACAGGATTATAATTACAAATAATGATTTATTGCCTTTAAAACGTTGTGTAATAAAAATATAAAGAATTTCTGCAGCAAACAGAGCGGGGAGAAACCATAATACGTTCATTCCGTACATTCCAAGTACATACCATAGCTGTATGAACAGTGTCTTTAGAGGAACAACCTTACTTATGAGCAGTGAATAAAGCACGATGAAAATATAGATCAGGCTAAACCAAAAATATGGTATCATTATTGATTGGAATCTTTTCTTTATAAAAATATGTATGTCTTTTTCATTATCCTTCTTTATATCCATGAGCATTCCGGATATGATAAAGAATAATGCCATATGAAAAGAGAAGATCCATGAACAGAGACTCAGAATATAGGGCGAGAAGGAAAAGATGGTATCATCCTGTAAATGTCCGAGCAGTACCAGTATCATTCCGATCCCCTTGGCTATATCAAGATAGTAAAGACGTTTCTTTTTATCCATACTTGTTTCCTTTTACGTTGTATAAGTATATAATTGAAATTACCTGATAAGTATATATATTAACTGCAAAAAAAGCAAATCATAGGAGGTAAACCATATGCCTACGGATAAGGAAATAGAAGAGGTTATAAAGATGCTTGATTCAAAAACCGAAGAAGGTGTGAGCAGGATCGGCATTCACAGAGTTGAAACGGAAAGAGAAGATTATGTTAAAGAAGTCCATCATCATGGAAGATGTGATATAGGCAGTCCTTTTGCAGATGGCTCGGTGGGAAATTTCGGATGCTGATGTGCAATGGTAAAAGCTACAGGATGATCTCGTCATAGGACGATTCCGGCTTGTCATCATCCGTATTGTTATTATCACCGGATTGATTACCGTTATCCTGTTGGGTTTCATTTTTAGGTACATCCTCTATAACCAGAAGTTCATTGTTATTTGTCTGTGTGTTATCCTGCGGGTTCTGCGGGTTTGACGCCTGAGGGATGATAGTTGTACCGGTGTTTGTCGGATTGTTGTCCTGTATCGTCTGTGTGTTTGCAGTTGATCTTGAAGTACTGCTTGAAGAGGATGAACCTGTAGCTGAATTGGTTGTAGCTGCAGTTGAAGTGCTCCTTGCTGTCGAACTGCTTGATGATGAAGTCATGGTTGACTGATCGGGCTTGTCAGGGTTGGTCGAATCATCATCGGGAAGGACTTCATCACTTGGAATATCCGGTCTTTGCGTAATTCCGCTGAAGCTTGAATAAATTGAAACATGGTCATAAATACAGCGCCATGCACTGGATGAATCCGCAGTTACACATATGAATCTCCGCCCGTCAGGACTATCGGCAAAGCTGGCGGCACAGTTTCTTGACTGGACTACGAAGCCGGTTTTGGCGCATTCAACGGTAAGACCGCAGTCCTTATCCTCAATGCGGCGAAGAAACCAGTTGGATATGGTGATCCCTTCCGGATGCTGTTCTGTCTGGCTTGTTGTGTAGGTATGAGCATTAAGTACTTCACGGCATATATCATTATCGATAGCCGCATGCATGATCATCGCCATGTCATATACAGTACTGTAATGTTCTTCATTAAACATACCGGCAACGTTGGTAAAATGAGTACTGTCACTTAATGAAAGCATCTGAAGCTTTTCATTCATAAGATTTACAAAGGCTTCTTCAGAACCTGCAACATAAGTAGCAAGGGCTATTGCCGCATCACCGCCGGAAGGAAGTATGGTACCATAAAAAAGATCACGTACGGTAACAACCTCACCTTCGGCAAAGCCTGCGGCACTTAAATCGTTTCCATAGCTGTAATCGGTATATTCCAGAGTTATTGTTACCGTATCATTCAGCTGATCCGGTGTTATATGCTCCGCTGCAACCAGAACTGTAAGAATCTTGGTCATTGATGCCGGACTTATACGTGTTCTGGCATTCTGCTGAGCGAGTATTGAATTATTGTTAAGGTCTATAAGTATTCCGTAACTGCTGACCACATCGGAAGGCAGACCGGTGGTGGAGGCGTTTTCAACGGCTGAATATACAGCATCCGATACTTCCGGCGTTGAAATTACTTCCTCTTCTTCAATTATTTCTTCCTCTTCCTTTGCTATAGAAACGCTGGGTTCTTCAACTGTCTGTTCTTCATTGCCCTTGGATGATTTTACAAGTAAACGGATTGATGCAATAAGCATTATCAAAATCGCAAGTACAGGCAGTCCAAGTCTTAGAAACAGCCTTAAATACCATTGTCTTTTGCGTTTTTTACGGGCAGCTTCTTTTCTTGCCAGCCTTCTTTTATATGCAGCTTCATCATAACTGCTTTGTCTGTTATTGCTTTTTAAGTTGTATTGCTTTACATTCGGCCTGCCTGATTCATTGGGGTCAGGCCTGTTGTTTCTGTTAACAGTCTGTCCACCATAGGGAGGGTTGTTCCTGTTAACAGATCCGGAACCATAGGGACTTGTGTTCTGACCAACAAACCGAGGTCCGTAGGGACTTGTGTTCTGATCAACAAACTGAGGCCCGTAAGGACTCGTGTTCTGACCAACAAACTGAGGTCCGTAGGGACTTGTGTTCTGATCAACAAACTGAGATCCGTAGGGACTTGTGTTCTGACCAACAAACTGAGATCCGTAGGGACTTGTGTTCTGACCAACAAACTGAGGTCCGTAGGGACTTGTGTTCTGATCAACAAACTGAGATCCGTAGGGACTTGTGTTCTGACCAACAAACTGAGATCCGT